>NZ_JANDMF010000038.1:0-53129 GCF_031626875.1 Clostridium sp. SHJSY1 | reverse complement strand
AGTTTAATCTACTCAAAAAACTTACTCTAAAAGAATTGCTGGTTTTTAACTTATATAATCTGTTCAATTTTCAAAGACCAATTTGTTTGCCGCCCTCAAGCGACTTTCTTATCTTATCACCTTATTCTACACATGTCAACAAGTTTTTTATTTATCTTTTCAAACTTGATTGGCTGCGCTCCTTGGCGACGTATTCTATCTTAACACATATAATACTTGTTCTCATTCTTTTATATCTTGTTTAGGAATATAATTATCATATTTCTTTATAATTCTAATTATTACATCAAATTACGCATATCGACACACTAGGATTAGTTTCTATCAAATTCCCTTATATAGATAAATTATTCATGTCTTAATTCATAATTTATCTATATAATTGTATTTCAAATATTTCATAGTTTCCTCAAAATAATTATTCTAAATATATATTCAAAATTCCTACATATTATATATAAAAAATATTCTACATTATTGTAAATGAACTCTTAAATAAATCACTATCTAATATGCTTTATTTAAAGAATTTAGTTGACATACAATTTCCCAAATAATATAATATTAATATAGATGTGTAACTGTTAAATCAGGCATAAATTTTTTGTAGAAAAAATTTATGCCTTTTTTTATTTTAGTGAACTTTCTATTTATATTTTGAAAATAAAGTAATAAATGATGAAAGGATGTGAGTAATCCTGTTTTTACAGGATGACCTTATGTTTGGATTTTTTAAAAAGAGAAATAATAAAGAAAAAAAAGCACCTCAATTAGTTGCAGCTGTAAATGGAAAGGTGGTACCTTTATCAGAAGTACCTGATCCTGTTTTTGCACAAAAGATGGCTGGGGATGGTGTTGCTATAGATCCAACTGGAGATGTAGTTGTAGCACCAGCAGATGGTGAATTAGCTTTAGTATTTAATACAAAGCATGCTTTTGCATTAACTTTAGACAATGGAATTGAACTTCTAGTTCATATAGGTGTTGATACTGTTTCACTAAATGGTGAAGGCTTTGAGCAGCTAGCTCAACAAGGAGCTAAGGTTAAAGCTGGTACTCCAATAATAAAAATTGATAGAGAATTTATTAAAAGTAAAGGTTTCTCATTAATGACTCCTGTTTTAATAACTAATCCAGATATTCTAACTTCTATCGACCCAATAGAAAACATAGACTCTGTTGCAGGTGAAACGCCAATAGTTAACTATATCATATAATAATAACAAAAAGCTTTCTGTGTCATTAGAAAGCTTTTTGTTATTTAAAATTCATATAAAAGTATCTTTAATCATATAAAAAGCCAAGACAAGTTTTTTAACTAAAACTTGTCTTGGTAATTTATTATTAGGTTCAAAGTTTATCTATGTATAATTTAATTAATCAATTCCTAATATTGAATTAATTTCACTCTTATATCTATCTGCTTTTGCTCCAAAGATAGCTTGCATTCCATTACCTACTTCAACTACCCCTGCAGCTCCTAATCTCTTTAATTCATCTTTATCAACTTTTGACTTATCAACAACTTCAATTCTAAGTCTTGTTATACAAGCATCTACACTTACTATATTTTCAGCCCCACCAAATGCTGCTAAAACTAAAGGTGCCTTTTCTACTATTTCATTTTGAGTTCCTTTATTTCCAACTTTACCATCTGCTGAATCTGCATTAAGTCCTTTTGCTTTTTGGTAGTCAGCCTTTGAATAAAGTCTTGTTTCTTCTTCATCATCTTCTCTACCTGGAGTCTTTAAGTTCAATTTAGTAATCATGAAGTAGAATAAGAAGTAGTAAATCACTGCATAAACTAAACCAACTAATACAATCATGTACCAATGAGTTGGAACTCCTGCTCCTGCTGGAAGTATCCCAAATAATGAGAAGTCAATCAATCCTCCTGAGAAAGTCATCCCTACAAATACGTTTAATATATCCATTAACATGAATGATAACCCAGCTAACACACAGTGAACTCCATATAATACTGGAGCAACGAATAAGAATGTAAATTCTATTGGTTCAGTAATACCAGTAAGCATTGCTGTAACACCAGCTGATATTAATAATGATCCAACAACTTTCTTTTTGCTTGGCTTAGCTGTTTTATACATTGCAAAAGCTGCTGCTGGTAAACCAAACATCATGAATGGGAACTTACCTGCCATAAATCTTGTTGTACCACCAACTACTGTTGACATAGTATCAGATGATGCTCCAACTAAGTCTCCCATACTTGATAATTGAGCAAAATAAGCTGTATTTGCACCAGCAATTGTTTGCCATGCACCATTAACTAATACCTTACCTTCAACAAATGAACTAAACCAGAATGGAGTATAGAATACATGATGTAATCCAAATGGAATTAATGCTCTTTCTATAATTCCATAGAAGAATGTTCCTATAGGACCAGCTGCTCTAACTAAGTCAGCTACACCTGCAATACCATTTTGAACTACTGGCCATACAAAAGCTAATACTCCTCCAACTATTGCCATAGTAAGAGATGTTATTATTGGTACAAATCTAGAACCTGAGAAAAATCCTAAAACTTGTGGCAATTGAATTGTATGATATTTATCATGTAATATTGATGTAATTATACCTGTTATAATACCACCAAAAACTGACATATTTAATGTAAATATACCAAGGCTTTTAGTAACATAAGTTGCATATGCAGCTTTGCCAGGGTCTGTAATATTAGTTGCATTTAAAACTCCAAGTTGAGTTGCACCTAACCCAAGTAAAGTTGAAATAGCTTGATTCATTACTATAAATCCAAATACTGCTGCTAATGCTGCTGTACCTTTATCCTTTTTAGCTAATCCTACTGCAACACCTACTGCGAACAACAATGGAAGGTTCCCAAAAATAATGTTACCGATATCATTCATTACAGTTAAAATTGCAGTAATAGCTGGAATTGTAACAAAAGATATAAGTGGTCCATATACAGATGGTGGATTGTCTAATTTTGCTATTCCTAAAAGTGCTCCACCTATTCCTAGTAATATACCCGCTATTGGTAAAGCTGCTATTGGTAACATTATTGCTTTACCTATTCTTTGTAAAAATTTAAGCATTGATAATTCCTCCAAATCTTTATAAATATTAATAAAAATTTTTAGTAAAGGGTTCTTTATATTAAGCTGGCCAGCTTAGATATCAGATTTTAAGTAATAAAAAAAGACTTCAATAATAACTTATTATGCCCTACACATTTTTTAATATGCAAAACACATCTAGTTATATTAAGTCTTGCCTGCATTACCAGTGACACCTTACTTATTAATTTATGACATAATAATACCATATCATTTTCTCTTTGTAAAGGTTTAATAGGATTTTTTTTATTGATTTAAAGATATCCTAAAACGTTCGATATGAATCGTCAAAAAAGTCACCTCATCATCCTTTACTTTAACCTTTAATTCATTACCTATTATATCAGCAACTTCCTTTGCTATTTCATAAGATTCTTTATATGTATTTTTGATAATTTCCCCTAATTGATTATCAACATTTTTATTTTCTAATATTCTTTGTACTGCAAACTTAATATGAGTTAAAAATCTAGCATAATCTAAAGATTTTCTATCAATTTCTATATTTAACCTATCTTCTACATGTTCGACTATAGTGCTACCTAAATAATTATTCTTAAGTGTTTTTGATAGATTTCCATTGTTTATTGCTGAATGTATATGTAATGCGATAAATCCAACTTCATCATCTGGCATACGAACTTTTGCATACTTTGCAACTCTATCTGCAACCATTTTGGCAAGACTAAATTCTTTTGGATATAATGTTTCAATTTCAACTAAAAAAGGATTTTCAATCACTTCTTCACTTTTCATCCTCTTAACTGCAAAGAATAAATGATCTATAAGTCCTACATGTATACTCTCATTTAATTCCTTATTTATTTGTTTTGCTACTTCATATATGCATTCTTCACACAAAGCAAAAAATTCTTTATCAACCTTATCAATTATGTCGTAAAAATTAGCTCTATTATCATTATCTTCTATAGTGAATATCTTATCTACCTGAGTTCCTTTTTTTATAGCAGTTCCTGGTTTCTTGCCAAAACCAATACCTTTAGCAAAAAGTATCTTTTCCTTATTATCAGAATTTACCAATACAATATTATTGTTAAAAACTTTAGAAACAATCTCATCATGCTTAAGCTCTATATTCATTATCCCATTCCTTTCATATGTTTACTCGTAATATAATAAGTTATATGATCTCTCCACTTCCCATTTATAAATAGATATTGTTCATTTATACCTAATTCCTTGAATCCACATGCCTTTAATACATTTTGTGACTTTGTATTTTCTACTAACGCAGATGCTTCTAACCTATGAAGCTGTAATTCTTCAAAAGCATATTTTATGGCTAATTTCACAGTTTCCTTCATATATCCATTACCTTGCTCATTTTTATCTATAGAATATCCTATTGTAGCACTTTTAAATATACCATTAACTATATTAGATATCTTTAATTTTCCTATAAGCCTTTCATTCTTAAAGATTCCAAAATCCACAGTAGTACCAGTTAAAAATTGTCTATAACTCTCACTTAATATTTCCCTTTGAGCTTCTAATGTATAATATCCATTATCTCTCATTGGTTCAAATGTTCTTAGATGTTCTCGATTATCAATACAATACTTCAATAACACTTCTGCATCTTCAGGTGTTAATAACTTTATCATAATATTTTGAGAATATAATTCCGCTAGATTATTTCTCTTTCCTACATTGTAATCTATTCTAGTTATTCCCATAGCTATTTCATTATGATATTCCCCTTGATAATAAATATTATCAAAAAATACTCCTTCTAGAGTAAATCCTAAGTCTAAAAATACTGATGTCATTATTGTATCTGCAACATAAACATTTACTTTATTTATGCTTATATCTTTAAATATAGCCTTTAATATTAAGTTTAATGTTTCTTTCAACAATTCATAGTCATCATCTCTATAGAATTTTAACTTAATGCTACATTTTTTATTTTCTTCATCTAAATCTATAATTGTAAATCTACCAATATTTATTTTATTTTTATCTCTTATTACATAATCTTGTTTATTGTCTAAGCTTCCTGCAATGCTTACACATTGTTCTTGCAACATAAAGTCATCTCCCACTTCCATCTTGTAACTATAATTATATATTATATCTTAATAATTCAGCAATACTATGATTACTATTGCTATTTAATTCTATTATGCTTATATTAGTTTATGGTATAAATTTATTATAAAGGATAGGTGATAATTTGAATAAGCAAAATATATCTAAACTGAATTTTTTCTTTTTAGGACTCAAAAATAAATTTGTTGAAAATAATGATTTATTTAAAAGTATAAATGTTGTATATACAACTGGATTAAAAAATTTCAAAGGAATTGGTCTATATGATAATAATAAAATAAATTATAACTTCAATGGAATAAGTTCATCCTACTCTATAGAAGACCTTCTAAATAACATATGTAAAGAAGCAGAACAATACGACTCCTTAACATTAACTTATTGTGAAAGAGGTAGTGTCATAACAATTACTGCTGATAACAAAAACGTAAAAATGACAACTAAAGAAAACGAACAAATTGAAGATACAGATAAACATGATGATACCTCTACTTTATTAAATAGAAATTATTTAATAAAAGTTAGAAAGGCTAATCCACTTCTAAAAGCTATAGGAATTATGAGCAAAGACGGTAAAATATTAAATGATAAAATTAGAAAGTACAACCAAATTGATCATTATGTTGAACTTATTGATAAGGAATTAGATGCACTTCCTAAAGATAAATCTCTAACTATTTTAGATTGTGGATGTGGAAAATCATATTTAACTTTTGTTTTAAATTACTATTTAACTGAAGTAAAAAAAGTAAAGTGTAATTTTATTGGTATAGATATTTCAAAAGAAGTAATAAAAACCTCTAAATCCATAGCTAATGAACTTGAGTATAGAAATATGGAATTTCTTGCAATGGACATAAAAGATTACAAACCAAACAGAAAAATAAATATGGTTATGTCATTACATGCTTGTGATACAGCTACTGATATGGCTCTTGCCCTTGGAATAAAAGTTAAATCTGATCTTATCATCGCTGTCCCTTGCTGCCATAGAGAATTACTTAGTCAGTATAATTATGAGCCATTCAAATCAATAACAAAGTATGGAATATTAAAAGCAAGAATGGCAGATGCTTTAACTGATGGTATGCGTGGTCTTATGCTTGAAGCCAAGGGATATAATGTTTCTATAGTAGAATATATTTCTCCTCTAGAAACTCCAAAAAATCTTATGATTAGAGCTCAAAGGACAGGTAAAGAATCTTCTAATAAATTAGAAGATTATAAATCATTATGTAAGTCATTAAATGCTAGTCCAGCTTTATCTAGATTTCTAGAAGAAAAATGGAAGTCTTAAATTAACTAATCTTTCTAGTTAGCATATTCTTCACCATATATATGGTGAAGAATATTACCATACAAGAATATATATTCTGTAGAATATTACCATATATATTCTTTCTCAATTAATTCACCCCTATTATATCCTTTATAACTTCTCCACCTATAATCATTCCAGCAACAGGTGGGACAAAGGATATACTTCCTGGTATTTGCCTTTTAGCTGCACATTTTTTAGTACCTCCAGTACAAACACATCCTGTTTTACATGTAACTACATCTTCAACCTTAGGTTTTGTTGGCATTTCTTCAGAATACACTACCTTAAGATTTTCTACACCTCTCTTTTTAAGCTCACGTCTCATAACCTTAGCTAAAGGACATATTTTAGTTTCATATATATCTGCAACTTTAAACTGAGTTGGATCAAACTTATTTCCTGTCCCCATAGAACTCATTATTCTAATGTTCTTTTCATTGCAATATTCAACTAATGCAATTTTTGCTGAAACTGTATCTATTGCATCAACTACATAGTCTGCATCATCTGGTATAAGTTCTGGTATATTTTCCTTATTTACAAACACCTGATGTGTTTTAACAATACACTTTTTATTTATTGAAAGAATTCTTTCCTTCATCACTTCAACTTTCACTTTACTTATAGTGTCATATGTAGCATGTATTTGTCTGTTTAAATTAGTTAAACATATTGTATCATCATCTATTAATATAAGTTCACCAACACCAGCTCTAGTTAAAGCCTCAACAGTAAAACTACCTACTCCACCAACACCAAACACTACTACTTTGCTATTTTTTAATTTATCTAAACCATCTTTTCCTATTAACAATTCTGTTCTAGATAAAGAATGTTGTAACATACTCATATAATAACCACCTTCTTTCTCATATATTTTATTTTATATCCTTTATTAAAACAATAGTTTGGCATAAAAATTATATACAAACACTCTATGTTTTGTATATAATTAAAGTCAAACAACAAACTTAGGGAGGTTATTCTTTGAAAAAAATATTCAATTTGATTATAAACCCATTAGCAAATGTAGAAAATGAAAGCTTTCAATTTAAATTAGGTTTTTGGAAAGGTTTAGGTGCCTTATGCATAATGTTTTTGCTAACAATATTTTTCACAATATTCTCCTCTATTATTCTTGGAGATAATCCAGTTTTAGGCAAATATACTGTTATAGGAATTGTTGAAATTATATCTATTCCACTTCTTATATTCATATTAACAAATACATTTGGAAAGCTTAGATGGAAAAAGAATACCTACAAAAAAGTTAATAAAAAATTACTACTTTTTATCATTCTGCTAATATTAGTTTTTAGATTATTATTTGATGCATATATATATCCTCTTGTATCACTACTTCCTGAAAATGAAGTTTTAAATGAAACTTCAGAGTTACTTGAACATAATCTTTTATATTTAATAATTAGTGCATGTTTTTATGCTCCTATTGTAGAAGAAGTAGTCTTTAGAGGAATAATTCTTGGAGGTTTACTAAAAAAGTATTCTCCTAAGATAGCTCTTCCTATTTCTGCTTTCTTATTTGCTTTTGCACATTTAAATCTTCAACAAGGAATAAACGCATTTCTACTTGGGATTGTTTTGGGTTATATTTATTATAAAACAAAATCTATATACTTAACTATATTTGGTCATTTCTCAAATAATGTCCTTGCATTTTTAGTATATATTCCTTCTGGAATGACTGGCTTAATTCTAAACCTTGTAATATCAACAGTAATATGTGTACCTATTATTATATTGTTAAAGAAAAAATTTACTTTAAACTACGAAGAACATCTCGTAAGTACATTAAACCCAAACAAGAAAATATTCTTATTTGAGGAAATAGAATAGTATTTATCTTTTAACTTTGTTAAAATATAAATATTAAAAATATTTTAGGCTACATAAAGTTAGCCTAATTTTTTTGGAGGTTTATATAATATGACTTTAGGAATAATCGCTGCTATGAGCGAAGAATTAGAAATTTTACTTACAGATATGTCTCTTGAAGAAAAGAAAACAAAAGCCAACATGACATTTAATAAAGGTAAGTTATGGGGTAAAGATGTAGTTGCTGTAGTTTGTGGTATAGGTAAAGTTAATGCAGCTGTATGCACACAAATTCTTGCTTCTGAATATAAAGTTGATAAAGTAATAAATGTTGGTGTTGCTGGTGGAATAGGTAAAGAAATTTATCCTGGAGATATTGTAGTTGCTGATAACTTAGTAGAACATGACATGGACACTACTTCTTTTGGAGATCCTCATGGACAAATTCCAAGAATGAATACTTTTGATTTTAAATGTGACACAGAATTAGTAGAATTAGCTAAAAAGGCTTGTGACTCTATTAAAGATATAAACACATTTATTGGAAGAATTGTATCTGGAGATCAGTTTGTAGCAAGTGTAGAAAAAATTCAATGGCTTGAAAAAGAGTTTAATGCTTTATCTTGTGAAATGGAAGGTGCAAGCATAGCTCATGTATGTTATTTAAATAGTATACCTTTTGTAGTAATAAGATCTATTTCTGACAATGCTAATAATGGAGCACATATGGATTTTGAAAAATTCACTCCAATTGCAGTAAAAAACTCAACTGCATTATTAAAAGAAATGATTTTATCCATGTAATTTAAAGAAGCGTTAACTCATGATTATGTCTATGGGTCAACGCCTTTCTTTTCATATAAAAATACTTTTAAGCTAGGAGGATTATATGTTTATATTCATAATTATAACTATATTGTATTGCTTATTAAGTTTTTTAATAGGTAGTAGAATCCTTAAATCTGTTACTAAACTAAAGAAATTCAATAAAGTTGCATACTGGATTGTATTCACTTTTATTTCTACTTCTTTTTTAATATATGAAATTTTTAAATCTACATTTCCTTATGCACTAAATAAAATTCTTGCTTTTGTAAGTTCATACTACTTAGCTTTTTTAGTTTATATTTTATTACTATTTCCTATAGCATTTATATTGACTAAAATATTAAAATCTAGAAATAAAAGATTAGACTTTTACATAGTATCACTAGTTATAACTACACTAATAGTAGGAATTGGAACTTTTTTTGCCAATTCACCTTATGTAAAGGAATATAATATAACAACTGAAAAGCCATTAAAAAATGGTAAGTTGAAAGTGGCCTTAGTATCAGATATTCATCTAGGTTATTCAATAGGAAATAGCAGATTAGATAGACTAAAAACTGAGTTAAATAAATTAGATGCTGATGTTGTTTTAATTGCTGGAGATCTTGTAGATGGAGATTTAGATCCAATCATTAAAGATGATATGTTTAGTCACCTTAAAGGTATAAAGAGCACTTATGGCACATACTTTGCCACAGGTAACCACGATTTTTATACAGGAAAAGTTGATGAACTAAGTAATCTATTATCTGAACAAGGTATTCATGTTTTAAGAAATGAGGCAACATTAATAAATGATGATTTTTATATATTAGGTAGAGATGATGTAACTGCTGATCGTATGGCTGATAAAAGACCCGCCTTAGAGGATATTACTTCTAACTTAAATGATAGTAAGTTTAGTATTTTATTAGATCATAATCCTCAGAATATAAAAGAAGCTGAAGGGAATAATATAGACCTTCAAGTTTCAGGCCATACACACAAAGGACAAATTATACCTGGAAACTTTGTTACACATGCAATTTTCCCTCTAGATTATGGATATGGCAAATTTGATAATACTAATCTTGTAGTTTCTTCAGGTTATGGGTTATGGGGGCCTGCTATTAGAATTGGAAGTAGATCAGAAATTGTATTAATTACAATTTCCAATGACAAATAAAATTTATGGGGGGAATAGCTATGGATAGAAAGGCTAAAGTTTTGGTAATTGAAGATGAGAATGATATTAACAAACTACTTTACACAGTTTTAGAAAATGCAGGTTATAAAGCTAAATCTGCATTTTCTGGAACAGAAGCGATAATGTGTATAGAAAATGAAAGTTGGGATATGATTTTACTAGATTTGATGATTCCTGGACTTAGTGGAGAAGAAGTTATAGTCAAAATAAGAGAAATTACTAAAGCTCCCATAATTGTAATAAGTGCTAAAACATCAAAAAGCACTAAATTAGAATTATTAGAAAAAGGAGCTGATGATTTCATATGCAAGCCTTTTGATGTAGATGAAGTCATTGCAAGAGTTAATTCTAATCTAAGAAGATATTTAGAATTCTCTACAGGTAATAAACCTACCAGCAATGTCCTATGTTACAAAAATATAAACTTAAATACAGAAAGCAAAGAAGTAATAGTAGGACAAACTATTATTAATTTAACTGTAAGAGAATTTGCAATACTTCAACTATTATTAACTAATCCCAATAAAGTCTTTAGCAAATCTAATATCTTTGAAAGTGTATGGGAGCAAGATTTTTTAGGTGATGATAACACGGTTAATGTGCATATGAGTAGATTAAGAAATAAATTATCTAGTTCTAATAATGGTGAAGACTATATAGAAACAGTTTGGGCAATGGGATATAAATTAAAGAAATAATTAATGTGTGAGAAAATTTAATACTTTTGAAAGACTTTGGTAAAGTTTTCTTATTAAACATTCTTTATTATAAAAGCATGATTTATAAGGAGGCACTAAAAATGAATGAATATGTAATAAGGACTAATAATATCACAAAATCATATGGAAAACATAAAATTTTAAATAGTTTGTCTATGAATATAAAAAAAGGTGATATATATGGCTTTATAGGAAAGAATGGGGCTGGTAAAACTACTATGATTAGAGTAATAGCAGGCCTTGTTATAGCAAATGAAGGAGAAATTGAACTATTTGGACATACCAAAGACAAAGATATTGTAAAAGCAAGAAGCAGAATGGGTACATTAATTGAGTCCCCTGCCATTTACCTTAATATGACTGCAAAAGAGAATCTTGAACTTATTAAAATTCAAAGAGGAATTCCAGGAACTAAATGCATTGGCGAAGCATTAAATCTAGTAGGCCTTAATGATGTGCGCAAAAAAAAGACTAAAAACTTCTCACTAGGAATGAAACAGAGGTTAGGAATAGCTATGGCCTTATTAAGTGACCCAGAATTTCTAATTTTAGATGAACCAATAAATGGACTAGATCCTATAGGAATAAGAGAAATAAGAGAACTATTACTTAAATTAAACAAAGAAAGAGGAATTACTATACTAATTTCAAGCCATATATTATCAGAACTTACTCACATTTCAAATAGGTATGGATTTATAAACAATGGAAGCTTAATTGAGGAAATGACTGCAAATGATCTTCAAAAGAAATGTAAATCCTATCTTCATTTAAAGGTAACTGATTGTTCTGATGTATCCTATATTTTAGAAAATGAAGTGAAAATTAAAGACTATGAAGTTTTTCCAGATAATATAATAAGGATTTATGATGAAATAGATGCTGAAAAGATTACTTTATCTTTAGCCAAACATAATATAGGGGTGAAAGAAATACTACAAATGGGTGAGTCACTTGAAGATTATTTCACAAAGCTAGTTGGAGGTACAGATAATGAGTAATTTAATTAGGGGAGAATTTTATAAATTAAGAAAAAGTAAATATTTTGCTGGAATGATACTTTTATCTTTATTAATTGGATTTTATTTAATGATTGAATGGGATAATCATACTCAAAGGTTGAAAATAACCTCCCCTGATTCTATAAATGGACTTAATTCAATATCTTACTCATTTCAGCTTATCACAATAATTAGCTTTATGTTTGCATTATTAGCTGTAGAGTTTATTGTCAAAGACTTTAAAAATAGTAACATGAGTAAATCCTTCATTTATGGATATACAAGAAATACAGTTTTATTAAGTAAACTAATAGTCTTCACACTATTTTCTTTGCTTCTAGAATTAATTTATACAATTCCTTTAGTTATCTATGCTTCTTTAAATCATGGATTTTGGGGGAATTTAGATGTTAATAATTTATACTTAATTAGATTATTAGTTGTAGGAATACTATATAATATGGCTACAATATTCATAATTGTTATAGTAGCAGTGATAACAAAAAGTACTCTTTTTACAATTACTTCACCAATAATATTAATTGCAAGCTTTTTATTAGCTACTTCACATCCCTACTTTATAACAAAAATATTCTTTTATATGCCACATACAGCAGGTTTAGACGGAATTGCTCCATTTTCTCCTAGCTCATGCATTATAAAAAGTTTAATTTCATCTAGCATAACTTTTATTATAACTATTGGTGGCAGTTTGTTATATATAAAACATAAAGATATTAAATAATAGGAGACTTAAGATGTATTTATTAGTTATTATTTTATTAATGATCTCTATATTTGCAGTAGCAATTTTTATTAAATTATTTTCTTATAGGAAGCAAATAGAAAAGATAACTTGGCAAGTTAAAGAATTTAGATTACGTGAAACTAATAAGAAAATAAATATTGAAATGCAAGATAAATATATAGAAAATTTAGCATTTGAAATTAATGAGTATTTAGAACTTTATAAGAGGAATGAACAAGAAAAAGTGTTATTTGAAAACTCATTAAAACAGGGAATATCAAATATGTCCCATGATTTAAGAACCCCATTAACTTCAATAATAGGGTATCTAAAATTACTCCAAAAGGATGAAATAAGTAAAGATGAAGCTTTAGATATACTGAAAAATAAAACTAATAAATTAAATATACTTATAAATGACTTTTTTGAATTAGCTTCAATAGAAAATGTAGACTATGAATTAAATTTATCAAAGATAAATTTGAGCAACTTAGTAAGCGATGAAGTTTTATCTCTATATGAATCATTTGAAAATAAAGGTTTGATACCACAGATAACCATTCCAGATAAACCTATTTTCATAATGGGGAATAAAGACAGTATAGAAAGGATAATAGATAATCTACTTTCTAATACATTAAAATATGCAGAAAAAGATATAGCATTAACTCTAGAAAAATTTGATGATAAAGTTATTTTTACAGTTTCAAACATATCTACAAGTATTGAAGAAAAAGATATAATTCATATGTTTGATAGATTTTATATGGCTGATAAAGTAAGAAAGGACCAAAGCACAGGGCTTGGTTTATCTATAGTAAAAAGTTTAATGGAAAAGATGGATGGAAGTATAACTTCAACGCTTGAAGGAAATAGACTTTTTATAATATGTAAATTTCCTATACTAAATGAATAGAGCAAATACTTCTTACTTATAGGACTAATTTATATTTAAAATAAATTAGTCCTACACTTTTTTAAATTAAAATAAATTTAACGACATTAAAAGCCACTGCAACTATACCTATTACAAATAATGTTATATAAACTGCTTGACCCTTTTTCTCTCTCATTTTTACATATCCTAACAAAATAAATATTAGTCCAAGTATAGCACTAATGATTGTAGTAATCATATTAAAATCAATATTCATTAAATTGTCACTCCTCAAAGTTCATTTTATTTTGTTAATGAATACCATATTAGATCCCTCACTCATATATTCCCTAGTATTATATAATATCTTATCTATTATAACAATTCATATATTATTAATGTCCTTACCTATATAAAATTGCAAAAATAAAAGAAATAAGGCTTCACAATATACTCACCTTATTCCTTCTTAATATTCTCAATAGAAATTAACTTAACTTATGAACAAATAATCCACTTCTAAGTTTTGGTTCAAACCATGTTGACTTAGGTGGCATTACTTCTCCTATATCTGCAACATCCATTATATCTGAAACTTCTGTTGGATACATTGAGAAAGCTATCTTCATATCTTTATGAGCTCTTCTTTCAAGTTCTTTGATACCTCTAATTCCACCAATAAAATCAATTCTATTAGATGTCCTTACATCTTCTATTCCTAAAATAGGAGTTAACACATTATTTTGTAGTATAGCAACATCAAGACAATCTATAGGATCATTTTCATTATATATTCCATCTCTAGCCTCCAAAACATACCACTTATCTTCTACAAACATTCCAAAAGTATGCTTTTTGCTTGGTTTAACTGATTCATTATCTTTAGATTCTGTTACTACGAATTTCTCTTTAAGTTTATCTATAAGTTCATCTTTAGTTAATCCATTTAAATCCTTAACTACTCTATTATAATCCATTACCATTAAATCATTATCTGGAAATGCCACAGCTAAGAAATA
This sequence comes from Clostridium sp. SHJSY1, assembly GCF_031626875.1. Classification (NCBI taxonomy): domain Bacteria; kingdom Bacillati; phylum Bacillota; class Clostridia; order Eubacteriales; family Clostridiaceae; genus Clostridium; species Clostridium sp. SHJSY1. Next base: position 38,414 of record NZ_JANDMF010000038.1, on the reverse strand, counting down.
ATTAAATTCCTCTTCCCCAGTAAAGTTTGGATTTGCTTCTCTTCTCTTAAGACCAACCTTTACAGCAGAAGCTGATCTATGATGTCCATCAGCAATATAAAATGCTTTAACATCTTTAAATAACTCAATTACTTCATTTACTATAATTTCATTATCTATAACCCAAACTATATGACTTATTCCATCTTCAGATACAAAATCATATGCTGGTTTTCTTTTGGTCCATGCTTTTATAACTTCTGAAGCTACATCATCTTCTTTGTAAGTTAAAAATATAGGACCTGTATTAGCATCACAATAATCAACATGATTAATTCTATCTTGTTCTTTATCTGCTCTTGTAAACTCATGTTTCTTTATATTATTATTAATATAGTCATCTATGGATGCACAAAACACCAATCCAGTTTGAGATCTTCCATTCATTATTTGTCTGTATATATAAAGACATGGTTGCTCATCTTGAGTGTATTCTTTATTAATAATCTTATTATCTAAATTCTCTCTTGCTTTTTCATAAACCTTCTTATCATGTATATCTATAGATGGATCTAAATCTATTTCAGCTCTATCAACATGAAGAAATGAGTAAGAATTTTCCTTTACCATTTCTCTTGCTTCTTCACTATTCATTACATCATAAGGAAGTGCAGCTATTTTTGAAGCTAATTCTTCAATTGGTCTAATAGCTTTAAAAGCTCTAACTATAGCCATCTTGATTTCCTCCTATAACTTTTATTAGATGTTAAAGAATGTCTTTATTGTAGAAACTACTTCCTCACCTATTCTATTTTGTGCTTCTTTAGTTGCTGCTCCTATATGTGGAGTAACACTTACTTTTGGATGATTTACTAAAGTTTCATTTAATGTTGGTTCTTCTTCAAATACGTCTACTCCAGCACCTGCAACCTTGCCACTATCAAGTGCTTCTATTAAAGCTGCCTCTTCTACAACCTTACCTCTAGCACAATTTATCAAATAAACTCCATCTTTCATTAAATCGAATTCTTTCTTTCCTATTAATGCTCCCTTACTTTTATCATATGGTACATGTAATGAAATGAAATCAGAAGTTTTAAATAATTCTTCTATTGAAAGGAAATCATATGTTAATGAATCTTGTTTTCCAAATAAATCTGTATAAACTACCTTCATTCCTAAAGCAGTAGCCTTATTTGCTAAAGACCTACCGATTCTCCCCATACCGACTATTCCTAAAGTTTTTCCTCCAAGTTCTATCCCCTCATACTTTTTCTTATTCCATTCGCCATTTCTCATAGTCACATTTGCAATATTAACAAATCTTGCTACTGCAAACATATGAGCAATTGCAAGCTCTGCAACTGAATCTGAACTTGCATTTGGTGTATTTTTAACTGTAACACCTTTTTCATCTGCTGTAACTAAATCTATATTATCTACTCCTACGCCAGCTCTTACAACTAATTTTAGCTTTCCGCCTTCTGCTTTTTCTAAAACTTCTTTAGTTACTTTTGTTGCTGACCTAACTACTAATGCATCAAATTCTTTTAATGCTTCCCCAAGCTTTTCTTGATCAATATGATCATTAACAACCTCTATTCCTGCTGCCTTCAAATTTTCAATACCTGAGGTTTCTAACCCATCGTTTGTTAATACTCTAATCATTTCTAATTAATCCCCCTTATAATCTTTACTTATTGCATTTGTAAATATCACCTTGTATAAATAATTACATTATATAATTATGAGAGTAATGATATTTTTATCTCTACTCTTAAACATTATTGAATTTAATCATTCCATACTCTCTTTACTAAAATCCCCAATAGAAAGTACTGCTAATTTTTCACTCGAATCATTAAAATATCAATAAACTTATTATATCATCAAGGTAACTATGAAAAAACAACTTTTCTGTTAATTTTACTACTAATTTCATCGCAATTCAATACTTTGTTATAACCAATTCTTAATCTTATATTAAGGAACTAAAAGAAATTTGGATTTTAAGTTTACTGCTATATATTATAATAATTATTTAGGTTTAAAAATAATATTAGGATAACATAAAAAGGGTAGATTTCGTGTAGAGCAACACGAAATCTACCCTTTTTTTATATAAATTTATAAATACTAAACAAAATTTTTAATTTTGACATTTAACAAATGGCTTAAAACCGTTACTTTTTTCAATTACGCAAAATGAGTTGGATTGATTGCGATGTTGAGAGTGAAAAATAGCCCATATTTAAGATATATTAATAGTTTTTAGTATTAATATATCTTAAATATGGGCATCTCAATATCGCAATCAATTACTTGAACGAAGTCGCTAAAAGCCAACCGCCCCGTATGGAAATTCAAAAACTCACAAATCACTTCAATATTTATATTTTTATATATTTATTAATATTTAAAAGCTTTATTTTTTAAAATCATATAAATTTTTCTGTTTTAGGACATAAAATCCCCCTCCCCATAGATAAGTACCTATTTACTTTTAACTTTATTTATGGTGGCAAAGTACTTCGAGGCATTATTTTGCCTATCTTTATTAAATTTCCCTTCTCACAATTTTTACACTTACCTATTTTAATTCCAGTTAATTTAAAGAACAGCTCCGCTGACGATAAATTTTCTGATTCTTTAGGTTTAACCCTAAATATTTCCTTGCATCGCTTAAGTTTTAATTTTTTATTTCTATTAGCTAAAATACCATAATGTCTTATCTTTACAAATCTATCTGGAAGGATATGCATAGTAAACCTTCTAATAAATTCTGATGGTTTTAAAGACATCATTTTTTCTTTGTTTTTATCTTTATAATCTCTCCATTTAAATACTACTTTTTCATTATCAACTTTTATAATTCTATCATCAGATATTGCAATCCTATGAGTATATCTGCCTAAATATTGAAGTACATATTCCGCACTTCTAAAAGGTGCTTTACTGTAGACAATCCATTCTTTCTTATATAAATTATCCTTAAATAAATTAAATATATCTCTTGATGCTAACTCGCTAACTTTTTTAGGAAATTTAAGCTTTTTAGCTAGATAAAGTTCATTTAAATAATATAGAAATTTTCCTCTAAATTTTCTTGATAAAACTTTTACAGGAATAAAAAATTTCTTTTTTGATTTTATCCATTTAGTATTATCAAAATTTAATCCATCACCAGGTACATGCAGTGAATATGTGGATGGAACATCAGATTCTGTCCCCAAGTATGCAATATTGTTGTAAATCCAATATTAGCATTTATATATTTTTTATCCTTTGCTAATTCTAGCAAAGTTTCGGAAATAGAAGTAAAAAGAATAGAGTACAATTCCTTTTGATTAAACAATGTTAAAGAATTTAATTGTTCTGGTATAGTAAAAACAATATGAAAATAATGAGTTGGTAATAATTCTTTACTTCTCTCATAAATCCACATTTCTTTAGCATAAACCTGACATTTTGGGCAATGTCTATTTCTACATGAATTATATGAAATCTTAGTTTCTCCACACTCATCACATTCATATACATGGCCGCCAAGCGCAGCAGTTCTACAATCTTTAATTGAATATAGTGCTTTTAGAATATTAGATGGTAATCTTCTTGATTTAGTATAAGCTTCTCCATGTAATTCCATAATACTTTGAAGTGAATTCATAAATCTAATCTAACTTATCTAAAGGACTTATTAGATTTAATATCTGATAGTCTTGCACATGTAAATATATTGAGGTTGTTTTAAAGTTAGAATGCCCCATTAATGCTTGAATTTTTACTAGTTCAATACCATCATTCATTAAATGTGTTGCAAATGAATGTCTTAAGGTATGAGGAGTTGCTTTTTTAATTATTCCAGCCATTTGAATTGCTCGATCCATAGAAATTTGGATACAACGGCTAGTTAATTTTTTCTTTGTTTGAGTAGATATAAATAAGTAGTCCTCTGGAGAATAATTTTTATATCCAAACTGCTTCCAATACACCCTTAATAATTCTAAATTTTTTTGAGATAATAAAGTATATCTTTCCTTATTTCTTTTACCACTTCTAACTCTGATTTTCATTTCATTACTCATAATATCAGATATTCTTAGATTCAAAGCTTCGCTAACGCGTAGGCCGGCTGAATATATAGTTGATAATATTGCTTTATGCTTTAAATAAGTAGTAGATTCTAATAAAAGTTTTACTTCTTCTTTAGTTAAATATTTAGGTAATTTCTTATCGCACCTAAGTTTTGGAATTCTTAACTCACTCCAGGATCTTTCAAGTGTCACAACATAAAAAAATTTCAAAGCACAATTGATAAGATTTACAGTTGATTTGCATAATTTTTTTGTTTTTATGCAATACTCTAAATAATTAATGATTTCATGTTCACCTAATAATTCAGGTGACTTGTTATAAAATCTAGAAAAGCTTTCAATAGTATAGACATAAATTTTAATGGTTTCATTACTACGACCACGAAGTTCTAGATCATTAATCATTTTTTCAATTATTTGATACATTTCATCACTCCTTTAAAAGGTGTGTAAAATGTGAGAAGTGAAGTTCCTTGAGAAAGAACTTCACTTCTTATTTTTTCCATATAAACTTTCGTTTAATCAATAACCCAAGCCGTCGCTTTTAGCGATTTAGTCCAAGTTATATTTAGCGAAATCATGACTATTTTTTAGTGATTGTTCGTCGCAAAGTAAAAACACTAGCTAAAATTAGTGCTAAAATTATCAATAATTTTGCTGACATTAATATAGGGCCTAACAGTATTAGTGTAACAGCAACCATTTCTTCAAATCTTTTTATTTTTACTTCTTCAAGTCTATTTATTTTTAAGTGAAATTTTTCTTTAAATTTGGTCATACTTAACCCTCCTATAAATTATCAAGTTGATACTTTTTACAAGGAATGAAACATAAAAAACTTACTGTTTTGGTATATTATAACTCTAATAGAGAAGTGTGAAAATAAGTAAATTGAAAAAATTAAAAGTTTTTCACTAAAGTAATATTTAGCACAATCAGTAATATGTTCTATTTAATTATCAGTGAAATTATAAAATTCATTGGGATATTTTTCTCTTATCTTATTATACTTTTTCATGAAATCAACAAATTCTCTAATAGTGCATTCTTCGTTATTAATATACTTTTCAATATCTTCAATTGTGTACCATTTGCATACTGACCAAATTCAACTGTTTCAGTATATTTTATCCATCCATCTTCATCTAATCCAATAAAAAATTTTATATATTTATCCATTTATTTATTATAACTAATTACATTACTATAGTAAGTTACAAATTTTCATATGGAGAATTACTATAGTAATAAACTATTGATGATGATATATAATGTGTTAACTCTGGATTACTATAGTAGGTTACATTTTTTTAATGTAGTATGATAATCTATAATCGTTAGTATAAGTATAATAGAAATCAACTTTATCATAAATGTCTGATAAAGATTCATTAGTCGCAACTGTAGCTATTGCATTAGAACAATCCTCATAAAGTGGAAGATCCCCCCAAATTGCCCACATAGTTGAACTGCAATATCCTCAGAGAGAAGTGAGTTTAAGCCTGTGCTTGTAACAACACTATTAGAGAAATACCAAGAAGTTTTCTCATCATTTGACAATGAATTAGCAATATTTTGTGTTGAGTTAGTAACTGCAAATACAGAAGTTGAACTTAAGATTAAAGACATGGTTAATACAGAACAGAAAATTTTTAACATATTTTTTTCATGAAATCACCCTTCTTATAAAAAATTAACATTGTAAATTAAGTTTGCAATAAATATAACATAATACAGAGCAAAAGTAAAAAATTAACAATGATACTAGTAATGATAATAATATTGAGGAGAAAATTGTTATTGGTGACCCAAGTGATATACAGGATTTATTATCTTAAATAGATGGATTAAATTTTTAGTATTAATAGTCATAACTTATAGAATCTATAATTGCTTTAAAAGTAAAAAATAAATCAATATGTATTAAATATAATTATTTATTTCAATTAACCTCATTTTATGATAAAATTTACCTTAATAAGTTTATATTGATAGCTTGGTATTAATAAGCTAATTCCAATCTCCATATACAGGAGTGTTAGTAGAATTGTATCGTATTTTACACTCTACAAATGCTCCATAGTCAACATCACTTAAAAGTCCACTAGCATAAGGAAGCACAACATGTTTGATTCTCATCCAATCCTTATTTGAACTTCCAATTTCAGTATATCCATCATTACAAAGGACTACAAGTGAACCTACTGGAATAGTCTTTATAAATGTACCAACAGAATTATAAAGACCAACTGGAGCATCAGTCATAAATCCACTACATGGATAAATTCCAGATGAAAATCTGTAGTTTGTCCAATCATTTGCTTGATTAGTGTCAGGCCAGCAATAACCAGTTACATATTGTCCTGATGAATTTAAAAATTGAATTTCAGTTGCACCTTTATATGGGATTCTCCCTAAACAGGAAAATCTCTCCTTGTGGTAGATTCTACCTACTTGAACGTCGTTACCACCAGATAAGGTGTATACATTCATTACTTTTCCAGACATATTAATTGCTAAATATCCCATTTTTAAATCCTCCTTAATAATTTGAATTTCATAATATATAAAGGATTTAAGGAGCTAATTGTAAACATAAATAAAAAAATATTGTCAATGTAGGGAGAAAGAACAAATATGAAAAAAATAAAATTATTAACTCTAATTTTTATTGCAACTTTATGTATAAGTTGTAGTAGCAAAAAAGCAGAAAATAATTCTAATGACAATACAATAGTGCAGAATGAATCATATATAGATAAAAAAGAAGAAGTAAAGGCAATGGAAGAAACTGAAAATAATCTTGAGGAAAAAGATTCTTATGTTGTATATGACAGATATTCTAATATAGATAAAAATAAATTAAAGTATGAATCACTTGAAAAAGATTGGTACTTTTATGAAACAAGTAATGGTTTTGTAGTTGCCTTAAATACTAAAATCACATCAACACAAAATGGAAAAAATAATTATGATAAAGAATGTATAAGTGGAATTAGTTATTTAAAAGAAATTGTGTAGGGATAAGGAATTGATAATAAAAATGAAAGAAAATAAAGAGTTTATAGAAATTTACACAGATAAAAAAGAAAAGAAAGAAATACGCTCATTGATATTAAGGTTGATTTTCATTGCTAATTTTGCAAATTTTTGTATGGTTGGGTTTTATAATATAGCAATAGGCAATAACATAAGTTTAATGCATAATGAACAAAGTTTTTGGATTATGGCAAGTAGATTTTTTACTATAATGATCCCTTACAATTTAATTTCTTTAATTTTGTATATTTTTGCCGAAAAGCTCGAATTCTTAATAGATTTATATACAGGTGTAACTTGTTTTGGTAGTTCAATTTTATATTTTTGTTTTTCTATGATAATTTTTGTAAAAAAATTAAATGTAATGGAAGCTTATTTAATAATTACTATAAGTATATTAACCTATATTTTTTTGATCATTGCTATAATAAAAAATGTTAGAAAGAAAATAAAAAAAGGATTTAAAACAGTAAAAGTTAATAAACAATTAATATCAGCATTTATTTCTTTATGTGCAGCTTTAGGGGTAATAATTGCAAAAAGAACACGAACAGATGGGTTAACACCAGCTATAGTTTTATTAATCCTCTCTTACTTATTTACACCTACAATAATTAAATTTAATAAGTTTTACTTAAAGTTTAAAAAAGAAAGAAATTGATATAAAAAATCGCCTATTAATAGGCGATTTTTTATACTAGAATAATTGATTTAAAATCCATTCAATTTTGTTAGTAATGAATTGTTCTAATTCTGCAGCTCCTAATAGTTTTGATACAGCATATCCAAAAATAGCAGTTGCAGCACCTCCAACCAGTGAACCAACAATTGGAAATTCTGGTGCGATTATTGCTGATATACTAGCACCAAAAATAGCAGCTGCCCATGTAACTAATCCATTTTGAACAAGACAAGTACCAAAAGCAATAGCCCAATCTCTATTTGAATGAACATATCCTTTTTCTTCAAGGTCTATCATATCAGAAATTGTTCCTACAAGTGTACCTCCAATAGCAGCAATTCTGTCAATAATAAGCCCATTAACCTTTTTTAGGAACTCTAACTTTAAGGCACTTGATGTACCTTTTTCAAACCTTTTTCCTACATCTGAAAACTTTTTAAGTTTATATTCATCTATTTTTTTTAGTGTTCCTTGTGCATTAACCTTTTTATAAACTCTCATAGAACCAGTTTTAGTAGTGTCATATCTTATATCACCTATCCAAATTGAATAAGTTGTATTATTGATTAATGCATTAGCTAAAGATACATAATCAGATTTTCCAGGAGTCCAATCAAAAGAAGATGAATCATTAGTATTATTTAATAATGTTGTTACTGAATTAGAAATAGAATTTTGTAAGACAGTTCCCATTCTTTTGAAATATTCTTCTATAGTTATTGGACCCCACCCACGATTTATAGCATCTGTTCTCCAGTCTGCTGAGTTAATAGCAGGATTATAGTTTTTACCAGAGAATATATCATTATCAATTTCTATATAACCATCTCCACTACCAAGTTTAATTGTTGAAATTTGATCAACAGTCCAATCTCCTGGAAGTGAATAGCCTAAGTTTCCACTAAATCCTGTTGACATATCACATACAAAACTACTTAAAGAAATCCCTTCTTTAGCAATTCTTTTACATGCATTTCTAGGACCATATACTCCAATGCCATAAGGATTACCTAATACGGAGAATGCTTCTTGAATTCCTTTAAAGTAGGGAATTATAGCCTTTGTTACATCTTCATCAACAGCATCAAAATCTACACAAAAGTATATTAATGAACCCAATTTAAAACCGAGGTTATCAGCAGCAGTATAAGCAGCTTTCCCATCTGCAATACCTTGTTGTTTGTTAAAATAAGATAATTTATTACCATATTCAAATATAGGAAATACAGATAAACCAGCAGAATAAATAACTTCAAGTTCAGAAACTGTCATAGCGTATGAACCTGTTAGATATCGACCAACATATTTATAACCATTCTTCACTAAAGTGTTGACTTTAGCAGGTGTTAAGGTGGTAGAACAATCACAAGCAGTTCCTTTTCTTGAAGGATCGCCTGTACTTACTAATAATGAAGCCCAAGTTTTTTGTCCTGCAGTTCCATCAACTCCCAGACATGCAAATGCTTGAAAGTCGTTTACTGCCTTTATAGTCCCATCACCAAAGTGTCCATTAAAACCATTTGAATCAAACCCATTACAATATAAAGCATATTGTAGTAAGTATATAAATTTAGGATTAGTGGTTCCATTTGGTATTATCGGACACTTATCTTTCGTCGTAGATCCAAAAAATCCATTTGGTATAACAAGATTTCCATCTGCTCCAATAACACCTCCAGTTTTTCCAGTAATACCTTCTTCAATTTGCAATCCATAAAGTAATGCTTTATTAGTGGATCTACCATAAATCCCATCACAAGGAACTAGTCCTATATCCTTTGCAAAATATTGATTAGAAGAATAGTCACGATTTAAATTTTGTTGAATTGTTCTAATTTTAGCATCCCCATGATATTCACCATAATTTAATAACTTAAATGCATCCATTGATAATAATGATTTCATTAAGACACTATTTACAATGCCATCAACAGTAGTTAACCCAGCATCAGATTGTAAAGCTCTAATGGCTGATTGTGTTCCAGTAGTGAACTTACCTGTAAATCCAAGGGGATCATATCCTTTGCAATATAAAGCTCCTTGTAAAATATAAATTTGATTTGTTTGAGTAGAACTAGCTGATAACCCTTTAAATGCAGTAGCTGTTGCAGGTCCAAAATTGCCATTTGGTGAAGATATACCCAATTCTATTTGCAATGCTGATATAAGGCCTTTCATAGTTCCCCATCCAGTTGCTCCATCTTCAGATACTTGTATATATCCATTTTTTCCTAAATAATTTTTATTTAACCATTGCTGAGTTTTTAATACTGCTTGATCCATATGAATCACTCCTTAAATTTTATTTTTCATAATATATAAAGGGGTGATTAAGTTAATTTGTAAACATAAATTCTAAATAAAATCTAATTAATTTAATTTTGTGTCAAATTATAGCAGAAGTATTGGCTTTTAAACTCAACAGTCCAATAAAATTTAATTCAAGTAAAATTTTACATATTACTTTTTCCTAATTGTATTATCTATTTTTTGACAATAAAAAAATAGTAAGTTATAATGAAATTAAGTCCGAACTCGTACTAAATTTATTATAAAGTGAGGTTTTTTATATGCATTGGGTTTATTTAATTCTTGCAATTGGATTTGAAATTCTAGCAACAAGTTTAATGAAAATATCTGATGGGTTTACAAAGATAGTCCCAGCTATAGGAACATTTTTAGGTTATATACTATGCTTTACATTTCTATCAATGGCATTAAAAAAAATAGATATGAGTATAGCATATGCATTGTGGTCTGCAAGTGGAATAGTTATACTATCAACAATAGGAATATTGGTATTTAAAGAAAGTATAAGTATTATGAAGGTATTATCTATAGGTCTAATTATATTAGGAGTTGTTGGTTTAAATTTAAGTGGAACAAGTCATTAATTAACTATTTAGAAAGGAGTGTTAATTAGATGGGAGATAAAGAAAATATTATTAAGTACATAGATAGTTATTATGAATCTTGGTTTCTAATAAATAATATATATCATATTTGGGCTAATGAACATGGAATACAAGAAAATACCCTATTTACACTATATATAATTAATACAGTTCCAAATTGTACACAGAGTGAAATCTGTAAAAAAATATTTTTGCCAAAACAAACTGTTTCAGATATATTATCTGGACTTGAAAAAAATGATTATATAGTTAAAGAAACGAATATGAATGATCGTAGAAATAAAGTCATTAAATTTACTAAAAAAGGGTTACTTTTTGCTACTTCTTTACTTGAAGAACTAAAGCAAGTTGAGATTGAAGCTTTTCAATCTATGTCTAAGAAACAGCAAGAGAATGTGGTAAGTAGCTTTTCATTGTTAGTTAATTCACTTACTAAAAGTTTTTCAAAATAACATTTAGTGAAATCAATTATTATATTTATGTTAATTTAATTGAGTTGAAGTATAAAGATGAAAATATAATTATTTATGAACAAAGGGTAAAAGAACTCTACACAAATAAATTTTAATAATTTGTATAGAGCTCTTTTTCTATTTATGCATCACTTGAACTTTTTCCTATTACTTTTAGGCAAAATAGTTCTAATAATTAAAAATATTCCCGTTTATATTATTTCATCCATACTTTTGTCATAAAAAGTATAATTAAAAAATACACTCCTCCAATAATTAAGACAAATGGAAGAACTAGCTGAAATAAAGCTATCATAAGAGCTAAAATATCCTTATTCCCTAAATTTTCTTTCTTCAATTTTTGCAATTCTTCTTTTCTTTTTTCTTTATCTTCTATTTTTTCAAATCTCTTTATACTGAAAGGATTCATAATCTATACCTCATTTGCTTTATGACAAGCTACAAAATGATTCTTTACTATTTCCCTATACTCTGGAACTTCATTTTTACATATATCACTTGCATATGGACATCTTGTATGAAACTTACATCCCTTAGGAGGATTGGCTGGAGATGGTATATCTCCTTTTAAAATTATTCTTTCTCTTTTTGCTGTTGGGTCTGGAACAGGAATTGCTGATAGCAGAGCTTTAGTATATGGATGCATTGGGTTTTCAAATAATTCTTCCTTATTTGCAAGTTCCATCATGGAACCAAGATACATTACTCCAACTCTAGTACATATATGTTCAACAACTGAAAGATCATGAGATATAAACATATATGTAAATCCTTTTTCCTTTTGAAGTTTTACTAATAAGTTAATTATTTGTGCTTGTATAGAAACATCTAATGCTGAAACTGGTTCATCTGCAACTATAAATTCAGGATTTAAAGCTAATGCTCTAGCAATTCCTATTCTTTGTCTTTGTCCTCCAGAAAATTCATGTGGAAATCTATCTATATAATACTCAGGTAAACCACATTGCCCCATTATATCAATAACTCTTTTTCTTAATTCACCTTTTGATACTAATTTATGATCAATTAAAGCTTCTCCAATTATTTGACCCACTGTCATCCTTGGGTTTAATGATGAATATGGGTCTTGAAATACTAATTGCATCTTAGGACGAAGACTTCTAAGTTCTGTTTTTTTCATATCGCTTATTTCTTGTCCTTTAAAATACACTTTACCTGCTGTAGGTTTAAGTAATTGTAATATAGTTCTACCAGTAGTAGATTTTCCACAACCAGATTCCCCTACAATTCCTAAGGTTTCTCCTCTCTTTATTTCAAAAGAAATATCATCAACAGCCCTTACATCTCCAACTCTATGTTTAAAAAAGCCACCCATAATAGGAAAGTATTGCTTTAAATTTTCTACTTTTAATACTACTTCCTCTGCCATTATTTCTTTTCCTCCTTTGATGCAATCCCTTCATCATATAACCAACATGCAACCTTATGATTTTCACCAATAAGTTTCAAACTAGGTATAGAGGTTTTGCATATATCCATTGCTTTATCACACCTATCACAGAAATAGCAACACTCTTTCATTCCTACTGGATTTGGAACTTGTCCTGGTATTGAATAAAGTTCTGTTTGTCTTTCCGATAACTTTGGCTTTGATTTTAACAATCCAATAGTATATGGATGGGAAGTTTTCTTAAATATCTCCATAACAGGAGCCTCTTCCACAACTTTACCAGCATACATAACTACAACGTAATCAGCCATTTCAGCAACAACACCAAGGTCATGAGTAATCAAAAGTATAGATGTTTGAAATTTATCCTTAATACCTCTCATAAGATCTAAAATTTGAGCTTGAATAGTAACATCTAATGCTGTTGTTGGCTCATCTGCAATTAGTATCTTTGGATTACATGAAAGTCCCATTGCTATCATTACTCTTTGTCTCATTCCCCCAGATAATTCATGTGGATATGAATCTACTATTTTATTTGCCCTAGGTATTCCTACCTCTTCTAATAGCTCTATAGATCTCTTTCTTGCAGCCTTTTTATCCATCCCTTCATGAATAATCAAGCTTTCTGAAATTTGGAATCCAATTGTGAATACTGGATTTAAAGAGCTCATAGGTTCTTGAAATATCATAGCAATATCCTTACCTCTTATTTTTCGCATTTCTTCATCTGACAATTTTAATAAATCCTTACCATTGTATAATATTTCTCCATCTTCGATACTACCATTATCCTTTGAAACCAATCCCATAATGCTCATAGCAGTTATTGACTTTCCACAACCTGATTCTCCAACTATACAAACTGTCTCACCTTTTCTTACCCCAAATGAAACATCATTTACAGCCTTAACAGTTCCAGCTTCTATTTTGAAAAAGGTCTTTAAATTCTTTATTTCTAATAAATTATTGCTCATACCTCTTCCCCCTATCTCTTCATCTTTGGATCTAATGCATCTCTAAGTCCATCACCTAAAAGATTTACACCCATAGTAATTACTAATATACATATACCTGGTGGTACCCAAAGCCATGGTCTATTCTTAAAATCAGGAAGATTATTTGCAATAGTAATCATATTTCCCCATGAAGGTACAGGTTCTGCAACTCCCATTCCAAGGTAACTTAAAGCTGATTCTGTTAAGATTGCTGATGCTATTCCAAGAGTTGCATTTACTATTATTACTGGAATAACATTTGGAATTAAATGTTTTATTATTTTTCTTCTATCTCTAAGCCCTAACGCTTCTGTTGCTTGCATAAATTCTTGTTCTCTTAAGGATAAAATTTCACCTCTAACAAGTCTTGCAATAGTTGGCCAAGATAATATTCCTATTATGAAAATTAAAAATACAATTCTTAGAGAAGCACTTACCTTAAGGTCTGATAATACACTACCTAAAACCAATATTATAGGTAAAAAAGGAAGTGCCAAGAAAATATCTGTTATAGACATTAAAATAGAATCCACTTTTCCTTTATAATATCCAGCTATAGCACCTACTAAAGTACCTACTATAGTTTCTATTAATACTGCTACAACTCCAACTAATATAGATATTCTTCCTCCAAACATTAATCTAGTTAGCATATCTCTTCCTAAATAATCAGTCCCTAATACATGTCCACTTCCTGGTGGCATTTTTAAATCATCTGTATGAGTATTATAACCATACTTCATGAAAAATGGCCCAACAAAACTAAATAGAACGATAACTATTATAAGTATTAAACCAATCATAGCTAACTTATTCTTTTTTAATCTATTTAACACCATCTTTGAAGGTGATATTATTTCTTGTTGCTTTTCATTAACTAAACTTTCCATTAGCCTTCCTCCTATTTCAATCTAATTCGTGGATCAACCACTGCATACAAAACATCAGAAAGCAAATTTCCAATCAAGGTCAATATGCCCATAAACATGTTGAATCCCATAACAAGTGTGTAATCTCTATTAACGATAGCATCATAACCAATCTTACCAATTCCAGGCCAAACAAATATTGTTTCTGTTATTATAGCTCCAGCAAAAAGTGATGGTATGGTTAATCCTATATATGTAATTATTGGTATTAGCCCATTTCTTAGTGCATGTTTATATATTACTATCTTTTCCTTTAATCCTTTGGCTCTTGCTGTACGAATATAGTCTTGTCTAATAACTTCAAGCATTGAAGTTCTAACATATCTGATATAGTTTCCTATATTTAATATGGTAAGTGTAACAACTGGTAAAAACATATGCTTTAAAATATCCATGAACTTAGCCATTCCTGTATAATTAGTTCCTGCAGTACTCATTCCTGCTACTGGAAAAATCCCAAGTTTTAATGAGAAAATGTTTATAGAAACTAAAGCTATGAAAAATGATGGAAGTGATATTCCTATAAACGTCAACACCGTAAACGTTTTATCAAACTTTGAATACTGCTTAACTGCTGATATAATTCCTATAGGTATTGCTATAATCAAACATAATATAAATGCCATAAAAGCTAAATAAAATGAATTCCAAACATAATCTCCTAAAACCTTACTAACAGGTTCCTTATATTTTAAAGAATCCCCAAAATCCATTAAAATAGCCTTTTTAGCCCAATTAACATATCTAACTGGCACTGGTTTATCAAACCCGTAAATTTCCTTAAGTTCTTCAACTTTTTCTGCACTCATATTAGGATTAGCCTTTGTATCAACAAAATCCCCTGGTGTTAAATTTACTATAACAAAAAATATTATGGATAAAATAAACATTATAGGTATCATTTTCAATATTCTTTTTATAATATACTGTATCATATAACATTCTCCATTCCCAAATTAGTATACTTAATCTATTAAAGACACCTTTAATAGATGCCTTTAATAAACTTTTATTAATTACATTAATCTTCTACAGACACCTTGTAAAGATTATAAGTATAACGTACATATGGAGAAACATCTAATCCCTTAACTCTTCCGTTATATGCCCACATATCATTTCTTTGATACATATAGATATATGGTAAATCTTCATTCAATTCTTTATACAATTCTTTGAATAGTTCTTTTTGCTTATCTTTGTTTGATTCTGATGCTATTTTCTTATATATCTCATCAATTTTAGAATTTGAATATGAAGTTTTATTTTGTGATCCATTTGTTCCATATATAGGACTATCATTTGGATCTGCTGTTAATACCCATGCCATGAATAGCATATCCCAATTACCAGTCTTTTGTTTTGCTGTCATTGAATTAAAGTCCATCTTTTCACTAGTAAACTTAATTCCAAGTTCCTTCCAATTATCTGTAGCTACTGATAAAAGTGCATCTACTACTGAATTTGGAGTAGTTCCTGTAAAGTTAATCTCAAGCTTTTGGCCATCCTTTTCTCTTATTCCATCTGATCCTGCCTTCCAGCCAGCATCATCTAACATCTTTTTAGCTTTATCCATGTCAAATGCATAATCTTTATCCCCATCTGCATATGCCCATGATGCTTTAGATTGTGGCACATTTATAACACTTGCATATTTTCCATATACTGAATTAACTATTTTAGCTCTGTCTAAACCAGTTGCTAGCGCTTGTCTTACAGCTTTATCTTTAAATATAGGCTTAGCTTCATTAAATGCTATATAACCATATCCATTAGTTGGAAATAGCTTATATGACATATATCCTAATCCCTCAATAGTCTCTACATTGTCTTCTGAAACAGTAGGACTAACCATATCTATATCTCCAGATTGTAACATTGGAATTTGTACATCTTCTTCAGTAACCTTATATATAAGATTCTTTGTTTTTGGTGTTCCTTTATGATATTCAGAATTTGCTTCCAAATCAATTTCTTGCCCCTCTTTGTAAGAAGTCAACTTATAAGCACCAGATACAGGTCCTGGCTTTTTATATGTTTCCTTTAATCCATCTGTATTTCCATGTTTATAGTACTTTCCATAATAACTTTCAGGAATAGGTCTAAAAACTCCTAAATCATATATAGCAGATGAACTCTTTTCTTCTAAAGTTATTTTTATAGTTTCATCATCTACAACTTGAATTCCTGATATATCTTCTGCTTTTCCTTCTTTGTAATCTCTACCACCCTTTATTTTTGTTTTTCCTGTTACAAAATCTAAAGGTCCTGTATATGTTCCATCACATACTATTTTAGTAGCAAATGCTATATCCTTTGAAGTTATTTTGCTTCCATCAGACCATGTTAAATCTTTCTTTAATTTAAAAGTATATGTTAAACCATCATCAGATATACTATGACTTTCAAGCAAATTATCCTCTACTTCCCCATTTTCTGTAGTATTCAATAAATTCTCATACAAAGTATCAGTAATATAATCATCATTCATACTCTCTGCATACAAAGGATTAAGTACCCCATCAGGAGCTTCTGTTCCAATTATTAATGTATCCTTTCTTTTTTTAGCTGTTTCAGGATTTTTACTCATATCAGTAGCTTCATATGTTGTAATAACTGAAGATGTTAAATCTGTTTTTTCCTTACTACTTGATGAACTACTGCCTGCACCCCCACCACATGAAACAGCCATTGTCGCTGTCAGCATCAAGGTTAATACCATTAATACTTTTTTAATTTTCATTTTTTATTCCCCCTTATTATTTAGTATTTATTTATAAAACTTTTAACTTTAAAGTTATAAACTCTAATTTGTGACAAAATCTCCTTAAGTGTAACTATAATAAAAAGAGTTATAATGCCAATTTGCCTCATAACTCCTTTGTTACACATCTTAAGTAATATTTGATTATTTTTGGATATTTTTCACTATTTAAATAATTAATTAATATAATAATATCTTTCAACTATTATGTCAATATTTTCTTTATAATATATTTTTTTATATTAATTTAATAATTATCCACACTATTTTTCAAAATATAATACAGATTCAGTTTCCCTGCAATATTTCACACACATACATTGTGCTAATTTTCTTGGACATTTATAACACAAACATCCTACATCATCACCACTACATTCTCCACTTTTCATTTCAGGACAATCTTTACAATTAACCCCATTTCCTGCTGGCATATAATCATCTCCTCATTTTGTTTATATATTTATAGTTATATCACAATGTACTTACATATAAAACCATGAGAATAATTATAGAATAATTCTATTCCTCTATTTTTAAAATATGAATAAAAAAAAGAATCGCACATCACTTTTTACAATGACATGCAATTCAAACTAAATTAATATATCTTTTTTACTAAATACAATATGTGCAATCACATATGAACATATAATGGTTCCTAACATTAATCCAATGCCTAAATTTATGTTGAAATTTGGATTATTAAATACTCGACAAATACTGCCATCAATTACCCCATCAGTTCTTCCATAATTTAAGAATATTAGATGTGCTATTTTACCAACCTTTCCTGACACCATACATGCCATTGTACTTGCAACTGATATTATTACAGATAAAGCCATTGTTGTCATACTGCTCTTAAATATAGCCGATATTAAGAATACAAATGCACAACATGCTATAATAAATAAAACTTGCATTCCAAAAATTTGTAATAACGCTCCACCTCTTGTGGCTGTTATTCCACTATTTACAACTTCACTTAACATAGGATTTCCTGTTGGATCTAAATTTGAATAATCAAATTGATATGCTGTATGAATTATCTGTGGAATATTAGCTCCATCAAATCCACCTATAACACCAACTATTCCAAAAGCTATAAGTTCAAGTCCACATATCATTCCTACAACAGTAATAACAACCGATATAAATTTTGATAAAATTACCTTTCCTCTAGATATAGGTTGAACTAATAAAAACTTTAAAGTAGGTGGTGTAGATTCTCCAGATACCATATCACTCATAAATACAGCAATTCCTGATACTAATATTATTAACCCTAGAGATTGAATAATATCTTTTAAGTAATTAAAAGCATTGAATTTCCAATTTTCTACTGGTTTAATATCATTATCTAAGTAATAATTTATTACTTCTAATCTATTTTTTTGATATGAAGTACTCTCCTCATCTCCATTTTTGCTATCTAAAGATTTTTGTATCTTTTCTTTTTCATCTAATAAACTCTTTTTCCATCCATCAATAGCGTCTTGATTTTTTAGAAGGTCTTCTTGAATTTTAATAGATTGATTAGCTTGTTCTATTTGTTGTTTGCCATTTATTATTTCTTCTTGTGCCCATGATTCAGTGCTTTTTTCTGCATTTTTTATTCTTTCATTAGCATAATCTATTTGCTTATTCAAAGATTCAATTTGCCCCTGTGGAGAATTTCTATACTCAGAATCTTTTGAACTATTGTAACTTAAAAATATAGTTCCACCAATAAGTACAAAGAATAGACCAAATACTACCCATGTTTTTCCTCTACTTAATAATTTTATCAATTCATTTTTTATTAATTTAAAAATCATTATCTCATTCCCCCTTCCACAAGTTCCATGTACCTTTGTTCTAATTCACTTCTATTTCTATATATCTCTTCAATCTCTATATTCTTGCTTATTAGCTCTTTTAATACAATATTTGTACTTCCAAAATCTATTATTATATGAATTTCATTTTCCTTAATCTGTGCATCCTTAACACATCCTAATGTTTTTAATAATGTTATAGCTTTACCTTCATCATTTGAAACCTTTAGTGTTAAACTATCTAATTCTGTTTCAACATTATTATCACTAATTTTTTCTACTGATTGTATAATTCCATTATTAATAAAAGCAACTTTATCACATAGATTTTGTACCTCACTTAAAATATGAGATGAAATAAATACAGATATGCCTTTTTCTTTAGCAGCTTTATTAACAATATCTCTAAAATCTAATATTCCAGTTGGATCTAACCCATTTGTAGGCTCATCTAAAATTAATAATTTAGGATTTCCAATTAGAGCAGCTGCAAGACCTAGTCTCTGTTTCATTCCTAAAGAATACTTTCTAACTTTGTCATTTATTCTATCTTTTAATCCTACAAGGTCAATAAGCTCTTGAACTTCTTCTTTAGATACCCCTCTTATCCTTGCTATTTGCATAAGATTTTCTCTTCCAGATAAATATTTATAAAGTTCTGGATTTTCAACAACAGCTCCAACATTTCTTAAAGCCTCTTCTTTATCTTTTTGAACGTTATGTCCACAAATAGATATTTCACCTTCATTTGGTGCAATAAGCCCTACAAGCATTCTTATTGTAGTAGTTTTTCCTGCTCCATTAGGTCCTAGGAATCCAAATATCTCTCCTTCTTCTACTGAAAGATTTAAACCTTTTATTATTTCTCTTTTTCCTAATTTTTTCTTTACCCCTTTAACTTCTAAAACATTCATTATTTTACCTCCTAATCTCTATATCCAATACTAATATTTAAAGCTTAATATTTCTGTAAGTAACATCTTAAAAATTTCTTAATGAATTCTGAAGAAATAAAAAAAGTCTTCAAAATAACTTTAATTATTTTGAAGACTCTATATTTACATAAATAGTTTGAATATTATTAGTACAATGACACCTGGAATACCTAAGGTACCTGCAATTAATGCTGTTACCAGATTAATTCCTATGTAAAAGTTAAAATAAGCGCCTATTAAATTCACTATATATAAAAGGACAACTCCAAATATACCATTTAATAATATCTTTAATGGCCATTTGAAAAGTTTAAGTACTAAATATAATACTACTATTCCTATTATTCCATATAAAATTAACTGACTATCTGCAGATTGTAATAATTCCATGTTTCTCTCCCCCTAAAGCTTTTTATTCTGCTAGTTCTAAAAACTTATCAGCAATGTATTCATAACTTACTGAAATTTTTCTCTCCTTTGCTACTGCTAACAAATGTTCAAATCTCTTCATTGCAACCTCTTCTGAATATATTGCAACTTCAATAAGCCTAGGATCTTCTACATTGTTAAAAATATTTCTTGCAGTTTCTATTTCAAGCAAAGCATATTCAATTTCAATAATTAATTCATCATTTGTTTTATTCTTATTAATCATACCAATAACATATTCAATAATATTCTTTTTATTCATAACATGCCTCCAAATAGTTTATTTAGAGCCTTGCCACAAATTAATTATTTTATACATTTATGGTAATTTATAGTAACATTTTAAATATATCTACATATATTAATTGTATAAGAAGCTTTTCACTCATTATCAAACAAAACTTCTAAAACTCCCATCTATCTATTAAAGGGTCCATTTTTTTATTGGGCCCTCCTTTTATATTTCTTTTCTACCTTCTAGAGCCTTTGATAAAGTGACTTCATCTGCATATTCTAAATCTCCACCTACAGGTAATCCTGAAGCTATTCTTGTTACTTTTACCTCAAGTGGTTTTAAAATTTTTGAAATATACATAGCAGTTGCTTCTCCTTCTATATTAGGATTTGTTGCAAGTATAACTTCTTTAACCTCTTCCTTCATCCTAGAAACTAGTTCTCTAATCCTTATATCTTGAGGTCCCCTTCCTTGCATAGGTGATAGGTTTCCATGTAAAACATGATATGTACCATTAAACTCCTTAACCTTCTCCATAGTCATTATATCTCTTGGTTGCTCAACAACACATATTATACTATTATCTCTATTAGGATTTGAGCATATAGAACATGGATCTTTATCCGTAAAGTTGCCACATATTGAACAGTATTTAATTGTTCCTCTTGCTTTAACTAATGCTCCTGCAAATTCCTTAACCTCATCTTCTGGTAAATTCAAAACATGCAAAGCCAATCTTTGTGCTGTCTTTTGTCCAATGCTTGGCAGCTTTGCAAATTCTTCTATTAATTTTTCTATCGCTACTGGATAAAAATCCATATTGTTCATCCCTTTCATTGTCTCCAAGCAGATTAATTTCATTTTTCTAGTAAATAAGGCATACAAGAATCAATCTTGTATGCCTTCAAATGTTCATGTTTTAGAATAAACCAGGCATGTTCATTCCACCTGTTAATTTACCCATCTTATTTGTAGTTTCTTCATCTGCTTTTCTTAATGCTTCATTTACTGCACTAAGTACTAAATCTTCTAACATTTCAACGTCATCAGCATCAACTACTTCAGGTTTTATATTAATTCCTAATACTTCTTTCTTTCCACTAACACGAACTGTTACAGCACCGCCTCCAGCTGAAGCTTCAAATTCTGCAACCTCAATTTCCTTTTGAGCTTCTTGCATTTGCTTTTGAAGCATTTGTGCTTGCTTCATTAGGTTATTCATATTGCCTCCACCGAAGCCACCAAATCCACCTTTTGCCATAAATAATTCCTCCTTAATAGTTATCTATTTTTCTATTATATAGCATTTTATAAAACAATTCTATTACAGATTTATAACATTTTACTCATCTATTATTTCAACAAGAGATTCTCCAAGAGCATCAATTAATATGTCCTCAGGTTTTCTATCTTCTTCTCCTGCCCCTTCTACACTAAACTTAACTTTAATATTTTCTCTCATAACTTCAGAGACTACTTCATTTATTATCTTATGATTATCAGTTTTCTCTACTCTCTGTTTATTAAATGCATATTGATCATCATATTGAATAGTTAATATACCATTTTTACACGCCACAGGTTTTCCTGTAACTATTGATGCATATATAACCATAGCTCTTCTAGCCTTAAATGCTTCTAATATATCTTTCCAAGCTCTTTGAACATCTGCTATAGAAGTTTTAGAATCTTTATTTTCTTCTAAAACTATTTTATTTGCTGTAGTTGGTTCATTTCCTTTTGAAGATGCTTTAGTTGTTGCTTTATTAAGTTCATGAGAAGTAGCTGCTGTTGCTGCTACAACTTTAACTTTTCCACTTTTTAATGCTTCTTCAAGCTTATTCACTCTAGCTAATATAACCTCATTTGAAGTATCATATTCTATTTTGCACATTTTTATAGTTGCTAATTCTAAATATAATCTAGATTGTTTACTAAGCTTTGCATTATTTTCAGCTTCTTGAAGTATTCTTATATCTCTCATTATTTCTTCAACTCTTATTCTAGATCCTTGTTCCTTAATAAGTGTTATATTTTCTAAGGACATATCTAATACTTCTTCAGGATTATTAGTAACCTTAATCATAAGTAAATTTCTAAAATGTGTTATCAAATCTTTAATAAATAAATGAACATCTTTTCCTGCAAAAACTATCTTTTCTATAGTAGACATAGCCTTTTCAATATTTCTTTCTACTATTGCTGATGTTATTCCAAATAAATATTCATTAGTAACAAGTCCAAGCATTCCAATTAGTGAATTATAGTCTACACTTCCATCTCCCATAGCTATAGCTTGATCTAATATACTTAATGAATCTCTCATAGCTCCATCTGATACCCTAGCTATTAAATCTAGACTTTTATCATCTGCAAGTACACCTTGAGCTTTAACAATTTTTCTAAGTCTATCTGTAATATTCTTATTACTTATTCTCTTAAAATCAAATCTTTGACATCTTGATAGAATTGTTATAGGAAGCTTTTGAGGATCTGTTGTTGCTAAAATAAATATTACATTAGCTGGTGGTTCTTCTAATGTCTTTAAAAATGCATTAACTGCCCCCATTGAAAGCATATGAACCTCATCTAGTATATAAATTTTAAATTTAGCTTCTTGTGGTGGATATTTAGAATCATCTATAATATCTCTTATTCTATCTATCCCATTATTTGATGCAGCATCTAGTTCTGTTACATCAATAGCTAATCCTTCATTTATCTTTTTACACATTTCACATTCATTACAAGGTTCCCCATTTTCGGGACTTAGACAATTTAATACTTTTGCCATAACTTTTGCTGTAGAGGTTTTTCCTGTACCTCTAGTTCCACAAAAAAGATAAGCATGAGCTATTCTATCATTTAATATCTGGTTTTTTAATGTAGTAGTTATATGTTCTTGTCCAACTACATCTTCAAAATTCTTTGGTCTCCATTCTCTATATAAAGCTGTATACGCCAAGGCCTTTCACCTCTCTATAATGTTAAATACTTTAATTTTTATTATACACCAATTGAGATATATTTAATATATTTGTTCTAAATACATGTTATGAGATTTATAATACATAATTTAAGTCTAAACTCTAAAAAATTTATTCAATTTAAAAATAGAATAGAAAAACTTATAATAAAGATTCACTATCGTAAACCTATATCTATTTATTAAGTTTACAATTCACCAAGCAAATGATAACATTTATATATATTAATTTGAATTGGAGTGATAAATAAATGTTTTATTCTGAGAAATTTGCTGAAAAAGTTTTAAATGGATATGTAATTACAAAAGATGATGCATTAAAATTATACTTTCAACCAAAAGAAGAACTTTTTATTTCAGCAAATAAACTAAGAGAAAAAATATGTGGTGATAAAGCTAATGCAACCATTTCTGGAAGTTTACTTACAACTTATTCTAATGAAGGTACTTGTAGTGATAGAAAATTGCTTAGGAACTTAGGTCTATCTGTAAAAGAGCTTAATGAAATCACCTTCTAAAAGATAATTTAATCATACTCAGATATTTCCGGTCACAATTCAACAAATTATTCCAAGCAAAAATACTAAAGCCTTCAAATTTATTCGTAAATTATAATATTCTTAAACACTTTAATTTTAAGACATATCTTTTTTATTTTAGGATATAATCTATTATTTGTAAAATTTATTTGTTATAATTAGTTGAAAATAAAATTAAGGAGGAATATTTATGAATAAAAAAGTTAAATCATTAATTCTCGGAGTAACTCTTGCAGTTACTACAATTTTAATTTCCAATCCACAAATTTCTCATGCTACAGAAGATAGTTCATGGATTAGAGGTGTCAATGTACCAGCAGCTTGGTATGATAGTCAATCATACTCATCCTTAGACAAAATAAAAAGTGAAACATTTAATTCTGTTCGTATCGTTTGGGAAACTAAAGGATCAACTTCAAGACTTGACGAATATCTTACAAAATGTGATAAGTTAAATCTTAAACCAATTGTTGAACTTCATGATGCTACTGGGGGTATGGATACAACATCATTAAAAAAATGTTTAGATTATTGGTTAAGAAGTGATGTAATGAATGTTATGAAAAAACATCCTAGTGCATGGTTAAATATAGCTAATGAATGGGGTCCAGAAAATAGTACTGTATGGAGAGATGGTTATAAAGATTCTGTTAGTAAACTACGTTCTTCAGGTTTCGGTGGAACAATAGTAATTGATTCAGGTGGATGGGGACAAGATTCTCAAGATATCTTAAAATATGCTAAAGATATATATAATGTTAATAGCAATAAAAATGTTATCTTTAGCATTCATATGTATGGTTCTTGGAATGACAATAGTAAAATAGACTCCTTTTTAAGTAGTTGTAAAAATAAAGAAATTCCAATAATAATAGGTGAATTTGGTTATAACTCTAATAATGGTAATAACAATTTAGGATGCAAGGTTGATGTTGCTCACTTGATAAGCTATTGTAAAGCTAATAAAATTGGTTTCTTAGCATGGTCTTGGACTGGTAATGACTCTGCTAATGCATGGCTAGATATGACAAGCAACTGGACAAACTATACTTGGTGGGGCAAGTATGTACATGATAATATGTGGTAATGTCTATTATATAGTTTAATTAATTTTAATATGAAAGCTATCTCAACAAATAACTTTTTATTGAGATAGCTTTTACTTAACAAAAATAATCAAAGACTTAACTTTATGCTTTTAAAAGATTTGTTTGCATTATACTACTTTGAAGCCTAACGCCTATAAATACTGCTAAAATTACTTTAATAATATCAAATATAACAAAAGGAATTACTCCCGCCATTAATGCAGCTTTTATACCTAAGTTTGCAACAAACATAAGTTGTACTGTTCCTATAAAATAACATACTGTAAAAGCAAAAATACTTGCTAATGAGATGATTAAATAATTCTTTTTATATCTGTATGAGAAGTATCCAATAATAGCTGCTACTATAGGAAATGAAATTAAATATCCACCTGTTGCTCCTATAAGTGTCTGAAATCCTCCCTTAAATCCAGCAAATACAGGAATTCCAATTGCTCCCAGAAGAATATATACTAAAACCGAAATTGCTCCAAGTCTTCCCCCTAATACTACCGCTACAAGTGTCACTGCAAAAGTTACCATTGTAATAGGAACTGTGGTGAAAGGTAATGGAACTGCGATTTGTGCCAATATAGCCATTACTCCAGCAAATATTGCACATATAATTTGCTTTCTTAAATCTATCCTCTTTTTCATATTATCGCCCCAATCTATTAGTCTATTTGTAAAATATAACTTAATGTTAATATAAAGGCTTTCAATTGTCAACCATATATTTATACATCGGTTTACAATATATTTTTAGTTTTATGCTATAATCTCTTTTAGGAAGGTGAATTCAATGGAAGAAAAGATTTTAAATGAACTTAAACAAGCTAAAGATTATATATCTGGAGAAAATTTAAGTTCAAGTTTAAATATTTCTAGAGCTGCAATTTGGAAGCATATTAAAAACTTAAAATCCAAGGGTTATATAATTGAAGGTGTTTCAAATAAAGGTTATAAACTAATTTCTATACCAGATATAATAAACTCAAATGAAGTTTTTGAATTACTCCAAAACTCTAATCTTTGGAAAGATATAATTCATTTTGACACAATAGATTCAACAAATATAAAAGCAAAAGAACTAGCTTCTAAAGGAGCTTTAGATGGAACTATTATAGTTTCTGAGATTCAACAAGGAGGTAGTGGAAGGTTTAAAAGACCTTGGGTGTCACCAAAAGGTGGACTATGGTTTTCTTTAATTCTAAGGCCTAATATTATTCCAACAGAATGTCCAAAAATCACCCAGGTAACTGCTGCAGCTATGCATAAAACTTTATCTAACCTTGGAGGCAGTTTACAAATAAAATGGCCAAACGACATTATTCTAAATGACAAAAAACTTTGCGGAATATTAACAGAACTTAAATGCGATTTAGAAACAGTAGATTATTTAATTGTTGGAATAGGTCTAAATGTAAATATTGAAAGTTTTGAAAAAGAAATATCTCAAATAGCAACATCCCTAAAGATAGAATTAGATAGAACTTTCAATAGAAATGAAATTTTATCAGCATTTTTAAATAACTTTGAAGAATTATATAAGCAATTTGTCCACAATGAAAACATAAGTGAAACCATAGAAATTTGCAGAGAAAACTCTAATCTATTTGGTAAAAAAGCTAGGCTTATAACTTGTAATAATGAAGAACTTGTAACATGTTTAAGACTTTCTGAAGATGGTACTCTAATCGTTAAGGATAGTCTTGGAAATGAAAAGCCTGTATTTTCTGGTGAAATAACATTTAAGTAAAACTTCAAAATTACATATTATTTTTTGTATTTAAGTATTATAATTATAAAAGAAATTTTTAGAGGAGGATACTTTTATGAGTATTTATGATAAAAAATATTTATCCATAGTTAGAGATATTTTAGAAAATGGATATTATGATAAAAACAGAACTGCAGTAGCTACTTACAAATTACCACATCAAATAATGCAATTTGACTTACAAAAAGAATTTCCTATATTAACAACTAAATTTGTTGCTTTCAAAACATCTATAAAAGAAATGCTTTGGATATACCAAAAACAATCTAATATTGTTGAAGAACTTAGGAATATGAATGTTAAGGTATGGAATGAATGGGAAGGTGAAGATGGAACAATAGGAAAAGCTTATGGATATCAAGTTAAGAAATTTAACCAAATAGATAATTTAATTGAAGCTCTAAAAAATAATCCTCAAGACAGAAGAATGATGATTAATCTATGGAATTGGTCTGACTTACCAGAAATGAACCTAGCCCCATGTTGTTTCCTTACTTTATGGGATGTAACTGATGGAAAACTTAACTGTATGCTCATCCAACGTTCAGGCGATATGGGATTAGGAGTTCCATTTAACACATGTCAATTTGCAGTTTTAACACATATGTTAGCTCAAGTTGCTGGATTAAAGCCTGGTTTACTAACTCATGTAATTAATAATGCTCATATATATGATAACCAAGTTGAAGGATTAAAACTACAATTAACAAGAGAAAATGATGCTTATGATGCTCCAAAGTTTTGGATAAATTCTGATATAAAAGATTTTTATGAATTTGCACCAGATGATTTTAAATTAGAAGATTATAAACATCATGAATCTATAAAAATGGAGGTAACGGTTTAATGCTATCTATAATAGTTGCCAAAGCTGAAAATAACATAATTGGTGGAGACAATAAACTTTTATGGCACATATCAGAAGATCTTAAAAGATTTAAAGAAATAACTACTAACCACACAATTATTATGGGAAGAAAAACTTTTGAGTCTTTACCAAAAGTACTTCCTAATAGGCATCATGTTATTATAACAAGGGATATTAGCTATACAGTTGATTCTGACCAAGTAACTATATTACATAACTTAGGTGAAGTTATAAAAAGATATGAACATTCTGAAGAAGAAGCATTTATAATAGGTGGAGGAGAAATTTATAATTTACTATTCCCTTATGCAAAAAAACTTTATCTAACTAAAGTAAATAAAGATTTTGAAGGAGATACTTATTTCCCTATCATTGACTTTAATGAATGGACTATTGTTGAATCTTCTGATGAAAAAATTAATGCTGAAGATAGTCTTAAATATAATTTTGTTAACTTAATAAGAAGATAAATTTTTATAACTAAGTATAGTAGATAGATTTGTAAGGATGCAAATTTATCTACTATCTTTTATATTTAGTGAAATTATTTATATTAGGAAAGGATTTTGATGAATTTAAACTTGCCATGTCCACTTTAGAAATTACTAATAGGTACTGGCATAATTTTGTCTGATTCTTTAATACTTTGTTCACTCCATAACCTATAATAATATCCGTTTTTTTGTAGTAACTCTATATGACTACCTTCTTCAACTATTTCTCCATCATCCATAACATATATTTTGTCACATTTCATAATAGTACTCAATCTATGAGCAATTATTATTGAAGTTACATTACCAGAACATTCTTCTAATGTTTTCTGTATGGCTTTTTCCGTTATAGAATCTAAATTAGATGTTGCCTCATCCATTATTAATATATCAGGCTTTTTTAATAAAGCTCTAGCTATTGCTAACCTTTGCCTTTGTCCTCCTGAAAAATTACTACCTCGTTCAATTAAAGGAGTTTTGTATTTTAATGGTAGTTTATTTATATAATCATGTATCTCTACATTTTTACAAACAGATATCATATCTTCATCAGTCAAATTTTCATCTGCAAACTGTAAATTTTCTTTTATTGTCCCCGAAAATAAAAATGATTCTTGTGATATATAGCTAATTTTATTTCTCAATGTATCTTTATTTATATCCTTTATATTATCCCCATTTAATATAATTTCGCCTTTTTCTATTTCGTAAAATCCCATTAAAAGCTTTGCAATTGTAGTCTTTCCTGATCCACTTTCCCCAACTAATGCTATCTTTTCTCCTGATTTTATATTTATATTTATATTTTTTAAAACTAATTCTCTTACTCCATATCTGAAATTAATATCTTTTAACACTATATTTCCTGATAATGATTTAGGGCTTATTTTTTTTGCTTCATCTTTTGACTTTTCTAACTCTAAATCTAATATATCACCTAATCTATCACTTGCTACTATTGCACTTTGTAGCTGAGGTTGTAAATTTATTAATCTTTCCATTGGCCCAATATAATATGCAAGTAATGCATTAAAGCTTATTAATTCACCAATTGTTATTTCTCCTTTTAAAACAAAAATACCTCCAATCCATAAAATACATATACCAAAAATACCTTTAACAGTATTAATTAATGTATTTTGAAGATTATATGTATATCCATGCTTAAATAAGCTTTTCATAAATTTCATGAATCTATTTTTTGTTTCTATTTCTGCTCTTTTCTCTCCATTAAAAGCTTTTACAGTTTCTATTCCCTCTATTGATTCAACTAAATAAGATGTCAATACTGCCTCATGCTCCATAACATCTCTATTTACCTTTTCTAATTTGTTTTTAAATCCAAATACTAAAATTAAATATAAACATATTGGTATTGAACAAATAAGAAATAGTTTTGAACTTTGAATATATAAAATAATCCCTCCTACAATTGCCATGAAAACATCAATCATTAATGTTAATGTTACTGATGAAATTGCATCTCTTATTTTAAATCCATCATTAAATCTAGAAACAATTTCACCAACCTTTCTTGTACTGAAAAACTTCATAGGCAGATTAATTATGTGATTATAATAACCTAATAATAAAGGGATATCTATATTTTGAGTCATGTGTATAAGAAGTACACTTCTAAAAAATTCAGTTAAAACTTTAAATACAGCAAGTGAAAGCATTGCTATAGATAATGATAATAACTTTTGTGTTAACCCATTTGGCAATATATTATCTATTAGAAATTGATAATAAAATGATCCGATTATACCAAGTCCTGTTATTAATAAAGATGCTATAAATACTTTTATTAATAATGTTTTTTGAACTTTAACCAATCCCCAAAATCGTTTAAAAATACCTTTAGTCTGATCTCCTTTTTTTAAATCAACTGTTGGAACTATTAAAATTAATACCCCAGTCCATATATGAAAAAACTCTTTAGGTGTATATTTAATAATTCCTTTTCCTGGATCTGCAATCAAAATGCTCTCTTTAGTAATTTTATATATTACTACATAGTGTAATAATATATTATCAATAACTACATGTGCAATTAAAGGAGTTTTTAAATCTTCAAATATCTCTTCATTATTAGAAACCTTTACAGCTTTAGCAGAAAACCCTAAACATTTAGCTGCTTCAACAATTCCATAAACAGAAGTTCCTTCTGTATCTGTTCCAGCAATTTCTCTTAACTTAGAAATAGAAATTTTCAATCCATATTTTCTTGCAATAGTACATACACAAGCTGGGCCACAGTCTGTTATATCGTGTTGTTTAATACACCAATATTTTCTTAGAATATTCATATTTACTCCTTATAATATATTTAAAATTTATTATTTTAAAAACATTACTAGAAAAGCTGACTCATATGAGACAGCTTTTTTAGCAATGGTTCAATTAAGTATTTTAGATATTATTCCTCCCAAATACCACTTACACTATGGCCTTCAGCTATTAATTTTTCTCTTATTTTATATAGCTTATCAAAACTTAAGCTTTCGTGAAGAAGATTTTTAGTATAATCTTCAAATACATAATTTACTTTACCACCACATATATTCTTTTGCTCTTCAATTCTTAGTTCTCTCATATTTTTTACCTTCTTTCAAATGATTATATTTTATTAATTTTAATTGCGATGTCTTAGACGAGTTAAGTCATGTTTTTGATCCTTAAGACCATAATATGTGCTTTTTATTCTATTTTCATTTTCATCAGTGTAATACCACCCTGTAGTATTATCAGTAAACCACCATGTTGTTCCACCACATATATTTTTTTGCTCTTCAATTCTTAGTTCTCTCATCTCTTTCACCTCCTTTCAATGATTATTGTATTAGTAAATAATTGTTTTTCTATTAATAGCTTGTCCTTTATTTATCTAAATCATTTACTTTACAATCCTATAATTACATATTGTATTTTATTTGTAAATATATGTAACACAAAAGTGAAAAAAATAGGAATAAACAGAACTCTTGTGTAAAAATTTCTGTTTATTCCTAAAAGTATGTTGTTTTTTATAAAACCTTATAGATTTAAGAAGAACTAATACTTGAAGGGTTATTAAAATAAATATCAAAAGTAATTTCTTCACATTCAATATTTAATTTTATATATCCTTTATGTAGTTTCACTATTTGCTGAACATTATATAAACCATATCCTCTTGTGTCCATTGAATTTTTCGTAGAATAACCTCTTGCAAATATTTTATTCAAGTTAATATCATTTGAATTTACTACTTGATTTTTAATTATTAAATGAGATGTTTTTTCCAAATTGAAGATATTTACTTCAATATTCTTCTTATCACATTCATCTTTTAACACTTCATCAAAAGCATTATTCAATAAATTTCCTAATACATTAGATATTTCATTATAACTTAATATATTATCTAAAACATTATTTTCTATTTTATATTTCATTTTAACATTATATTTTTTTGCTTTAGTTATACTTCTATATATTATAGATCTAATAACTACATTATCTATATATATAAGTTCATTTATTTTATTATCATAAATTTCTTCGTCTTTCATATAATTATTTATTGCTGCTTTCACATCTTTATCATCAAGAACTGCTACTATTCCCATTATTGTATTTTTGTAATTAATAAAATCATGTTGTCTTTGTTTTATTTCTTGAATTATTTCATTAATAATATTGTTATATTCATTTGAAATCTTTAATGTTTCTTTCTCCTTTATTAATTTAGAAACACTAAAGTATGTAATAATTTGAAAAACAGCCATTGCACCAAATGCTCCCATAAAAATGAATAAATTATTATATATAATTTTATTATCATAATACCAAATAACCTTATATATAAAATAATATATAATAGATGATGATATAAAATAATTTAGAACATTGCTTTTTATATCTATTAAATTAAATTTTTCATTTATCCAATTTGTCTTTGAAAAAATGAATAAACTGCTTATAAATAATAATCCTACAACATATTTTTCTATTATATAATTATCAACAAAAAAAGTTACAATTGCAGTTATTACTAACTCCCAAAACAATCCTATAAACGATACAGTGAAATAATTAAATACTACCTCTCTAAAGGTTTTCTTAAATAAAACTTTTATTATTATTATATCTTTTATACCTTCTATAGTATCCAACATACTTAAAGTTACAAAATTTAATTGAAACATATCAATTAAATGAAAGGGTACAGAAGAAATAATTGCAATACTTATTAATTTAAATCTATTGTTATCTATTTTATTTAAAATTATCCACAAATAAACCATCATAAATACATCAAAACAGGTATCAACAACACAAATAAATATATCAGTTAACATATTTCTACTTTTCCCTTTTTAAACTCAGATAGAATACAATCTTTAAACTTATACCCTAAAAGAGCAGTTTTAGAATAATTATCAAATTGTATAACACTTAACTTATTATCTAACTTTTCTATCTTATGTATATAATTTCTATTTACAATAAATGCTCTATGGCTCTGAATTATGTATTTACAATCAATTAATTTTATCATTTTTTTCAGGCTAATATTATTAACATCATATATCCTATTAATAGTATTTATCTCACAATTTTTCCCTTTCACCTCTATAAAAACAATATCATCTATCTTTATACTCAAATATATACCATTTTTTAAAGTTATAATAATTTCTTTGTCCTTTTCCTCATTCTCAATATTATTTAAATGCTCATTCTCATACATTATAATTTTATTTAGCATAGCTTGGACTTCTTTTTTGTTATATGGTTTTAATATGTAATCATAACAATGAGTTTGTTTAAATGCTTGTGTTATATATTCTACATGTGATGTCAAAAAAATAATTTGACTAAATTGATATTTGTATATTTTTCTAATGTTTATTGCAAGTTCCAATCCTGAAGATTCCTTTAAATTAATATCTATTAAAAACATATTAATATTATATTTTTTAATTATATCCAAAGCATCACTTTCATTATCTGCTTCATAAATTTCTACAAATTCATACATTGAATTAATCATTCTCTTTAAAATATCCCTTTGCATAAAATCATCCTCAACTAAAATAATAGAATACAAAAGTATCACCCACCTATCCCTGCTATTTAGCAATTAGTTTTTTTCTACTGCGCTACTAATTAATTTCTATTTCTTAATTCTCTATAAATATAATACAATATTTTAGAATTCTATACAATTTCTATCAAAAGATATACTCTCCCAAATCCCAAAATTTAAATATTTAAGTTGGATATTTAAATTTTATATCAGCTTGTCTGAATTAATAATATGTTTTATCGAATAAACAGAAGATTTATCTATGCAATTTCTGTTTATTCCCACTTTTTTCTTTTTTAGTCCACATATGTTTACATTTATTGATTTATATGTAAAAATAAAAATATGTAAAGCTATTATATCTAAATTATTATTAATTATAATGTACCCAAACTTTTTAACACTCAATATGAGTTATATAGCCTTACACTTACAAATTTCAAGTAATCAAAAAAATTATTATTCGGGGGAGTGATATTATGAATAAGAAATTAAAAATCATAATGGCAACATCTTTAGTTTTAGGTATAACTTCTATTCCTATGTTACCATCTACTAAAGTAAGTGCTACTGTTAATTCAACTACTCAAAATGTTAAACAAGCCACCATTAACAATACAATTAATGAAAACGGTTGGACAAAATTAGATGGTAAATGGTATTACTATGTTAATGGTGCAAAACAAACTGGTTGGATTCATCCAGATAACTGGTATTACATGGACGCAAGTGGTGTTATGCAAACTGGCTGGCTAAAGTTAGATGGTAAGTGGTATTATCTAAATGATCAAGGTGCTATGCAGACTGGCTGGGTTCAACTTTCTGGTAAATGGTATTACTTAACAAATGATGGTTCTATGAAAACTGGTTGGTTTCAAGATACAAATAGTAAATGGTATTATTTAAATGATGATGGTTCCATGAAAACTGGTTGGATTCAGTACCAAGATAAATGGTGTTATCTCAATACGACAAGTGGTGAAATGGTAAAGGGTCAAGTAGTCTCTGATGATAACGGAAGTTATTATATTGACTCTAATGGTTACTGGTACAACACTCAAGGGCAAAAAGCAGTTGACAAAGCATGTGAACAACTTGGTAAAAGTTATGTGTATGGAGCCTATGGTCCTGATACTTTTGATTGTTCAGGCTTAGTTCAATATTGTTATGGTCAAATAGGTGTATCCTTAACAAGAACTACTTATGAACAAGTTAATGAAGGATATGAAGTTTCTAGTAGTGATTTACAACCTGGGGATTTAATTTTCCCATCTTCTGGACATGTTCAAATTTACATTGGAGATGGAAAGGTTATACATGCACCTCATACTGGTGATGTTGTTAAAATTGCTGACTTAGGAACTGTTTGGCATGCTAGAAGAGTTGTATAACTTTTTAGACTTACATTTATTATTAATAAAAACAATCTGTAATAATCTTTATTACATTTTATGAGAAAAAGAGGGCATCCAAAGTAAATTGGATTCCCTCTCTTTCTTGTCCTATATTGTTAATCCTATTGAAGAGTAACCTTAAAAATTTGTTTCTCATAAAAAAAGCTTTCCTTTTTACTAAGAAAAGCACTTCTAACAAAATTATGAACCGTGCACCCCAGTTCGACTATAAATCGTATGCGTTACCCATGTAGTTAGCTCAAGCCAGGTTGATCCACGGCACACGAAATGGACCACTTATCGCTGCTTCCTTCCGGACCTGACGAGGTTCATGGGTTCCGTTGCGTGGGACCCGACTCTCAACACCACTTGCATGGGTCAGACCATATTCATTATAGCCTCTCTGGGGAATTCAATCCTGCTATAGCGGATTGCAGGTTACAAGGCACCGCTAACTCCCCATCTAGCACGGCATTGGCGGAGAGAGGGGGATTTGAACCCCCGATAGAGTTGCCCCTATACACGCTTTCCAGGCGTGCTCCTTCGACCACTCGGACATCTCTCCATGTTCTACTTAACTTTTATAATATATGTCTAATCAAAACTAATTATTCAGTTCTGATACTTTTCCATTCTAGCATAAATATTATTCTTGTTCAATAGAAACATTTTCTTTAAAAGGTGCTTTGTTTACCTATTATCTTAATAATCTATCTTATTATCTCAGTTTCTTGCTTTTCATATTAATTACTATTATTCCAATAATCCCTGCAACTACACCAATAATGCTAACTAATTGTGCTATTCTAAGTCCCATAAACATCAAACTATCAGTTCTTAATCCTTCAACAAAAAATCTACCTAAAGAATATAATGATACATAACTACATATAACTATACCTCTTTGTTTTTCATTCTTTTTATACAAAATAAATAGTAATATTACACAAACTAATAAGTTCCACATTGATTCATATAAAAATGTAGGATGATAATAAACCCCTCTTATATACATTCCTTGTTTAATAAAATTGGGGAAATGATTTATAAATTCTTCACTAACAGGTCCCCCATGAGCTTCGCTATTCATAAAGTTTCCCCATCTACCAACTGCTTGTGCCAATATAATTGCTGGAGCTACAACATCCACATATTCTATTAAATTCATTTTCTTAACTTTTGCAAATATAAATACTACTATGAAAGCAGCAATTAACCCACCATGAATAGCTAATCCACCTAGACGTATATTAATTATATCTACTAAATTATCTTTATAACTATCAAATTCAAATGCTACATAATATAATCTAGCCCCTATTATTGCAAATGGAAAAGCCCATAAAAAACAATCTGTTACTAAATCAAAACTTAAATTTTTTCTTTTACAATTGTACCAGGTTAAGACTAATGATAATATAACTCCTAATCCAATTAATATTCCATACCATCTTATCTCTAAACCAAACAAATTAAATGCTACTGGATTCATAATTTCCTCCCTCATCTTTTTCTTCTAATGTAAAAAAACCTTTTTAATAGTTCACTACATCTATCATCATAAGTCCAAATAGTGTTTACAAAACTATTTAAACTTCTATTATCGACTAAATTAACAACAGAACCACAAGCACCCATATCCTTATTGAAAGTTCCTATATAAACTCTAGATAATCTACTTTGAAGTATTGCACCTGTACACATTGGACATGGCTCTAAAGTTACATACATTTCACACCCATTAAGCCTCCAATCACCAATAGTCTTGCAAGCTTCTTTAATTGCTATTATTTCTGCATGGGCAGTGGGGTCATTATTCATTTCTTTTTTATTATATCCTGTTCCAACTATTATACCATCTTTTATAATAACTGCTCCAATTGGGATTTCTCCATTTTTTAAAGCTTTTTCTCCCTGTTCTATTGCATAATCCATATAATCCATATTCTCACCACTTTCAAGAATTCCATGCTTCTTAACTAATCTAGCAATTATCCTTAGGCTTTTATTCTTCAAAAAATATTCCTTTTAATTAGTCTTTTTTCAAAATTAAATATAATTTTTCTCTAAATTTTTAATTAATATTATATCAGTTTTCTCTTTTATATACTACATTTCTACTAAAGGATTGTAGACATTACTTCTTACATTAAAGGGTAATGAAAGCTTTAAGTACTCTTAAAATTTATTTTTTAACATCTATACTTATATAAAAATTAAAATCTTTTTTAATATATAAATAATATGAAGTATAGTAACAATTTACACTAAAACTATTTACAAAAAAATCATCTTACTGTTGATTAAAATATATCTTTCTTGGAAACAATTTAAATATAATTAATTAAAGGGAGATGGAAATTTATGAGTAGATCAGCATTACTATGTTTTAAAGATTTAAGTAATAAAATTAATGGAGCTTATATTGAATCAAATGGAAGTTATAATGAAATTGGCAGTAGATTTGTACAAGCTTATTTAAATAATGATAAACATGATATAAATGAGTGTTTAGATATGATATCTTGGGTTGATATACCTAACTTAGAAACACTATCATTTAATGAAGCTAAGAAAGTGGCTATAAAAAAAGATAATATAGATGGGAAAGGACATCAAATTTTATCTTTACTTGAAAGCAAAGATGTTATAACAGCCTCTAAGGTTTATCAACCTTTAAAAAAGTATCATCATTTATCTTCTGGTCCTGTGATTGACTTTGAATACAGAGGTTATTTGCATATTATTTCTATAGAAGATAATATGCATAATAATATAATTACTGATGATAAAGGAAATAAGAAACTACAACTGGCAAATAAATACGATGGCTTTTATGATGATATAGATTATATCTATTTATATGATATGAATGAAGATTCTTTGAATTTATATGAATTTGAACATATAAGTATCTGCAAAGATTTAAGCTCTGCTATAACTTCTAATAGATCTGCGAATATGGTATTTTCAAAAAAATTAAATATAAATAGAACTATGAATGTTCATGATATATTAAATGTTATACCTTCCTTAAGACTTACCCCTGAACAAGTAGAAGAAGACAGGCTTAGAACAGAAGAATTCAATAAAATTATGTCTAATACTAAAAAATTAGCTTAAAGGACTCAAAACACCTGCAAAGGTGTTTTTGTGTTCTTTTTAATATAAAAATTCTGTTATAATTTTTTCACTCATAATAATTTTCACTTTAGTTTTTTCTTTAGAATACTTAAAAAATATTATATATAGATCTCGCCATGAGCTCACTATCAGCATTAATATACTGCTTTTTGCTTATAATCTGTAAATCTAACTCTAAATCCTTTTCTATTTATCATGCCTATATACTTGTCCAACTCTTCTTTATTTTCATACTTTGCCAGCATATTCCGAAGAATATAAGAATATATATTCTTCAGTCCAGCTAGTAGTTGTCAATAGAATTCTAATAGTATGCTGATATAATTTTATTAATATAATTTTGC
>NZ_JANDMF010000037.1:0-54439 GCF_031626875.1 Clostridium sp. SHJSY1 | reverse complement strand
AAAACGGTCTGTTTGCTATGCAAAATTTTAATAAAAATATTTTTTAATATTTCACTTGACTTTGCTTAGCTGGTCTTTACTTAAGTAATATTTAGCAAAATAAATCAAAATAAGTTTTAATATGTAATTTTTTTATTTAAATCAATTAGAAATTATTATAAAATTTACCTTAATAAGATTTTGATGGTATAGTAGTATTTTATATTTAATATGGAAAATTAAAAAGAATATGAAATAATAAATTACTATTTCATATTATGATGAAGCAATTAATTATGCAAAATCAGTATTACCAGATGATATAAAAGAAGAAAAAGTAAAATATGAAAATGATCAAGGTGGTTTTTATATAAAATATTCATCTAGCAAAGGGAATTTTGTAGTTAGAATGAATGCTAAAATTAAGTCTACAGAAAATGGAAAGAACGTTTATGATAAAGAATGGATAGGTGGAATTAGTTACTTAAAAGAAATTTCATAAGAATAAAATACTAAATAAAACTTCAAATTATAATAAAACATTAGAGGAGATTTTCTTATGGGGAGCATTAATAAAATTTTAAGAGTATTAGTATATATTATTTTAATAGCAGTAATGTTATTTTTAGTTAAGAATCTATTCCTGTATATTATTTATGGTGCTAGTCTTCTTGACACTATTACTAATTATATGGGGAGTTTATTCATATCATTTTTATTAATTTTATGTGTTTTTACATTAAATAAAAAAAGTAAAAAACGTTATGTAATGATATTAATAATTATAGGTATTTTTATTATGTGGAGAAGATATATAGCTTATGCACATTTAAATGTAGATAGTATTTTAGTAAAATCAGCAATTTATGATATCATTCCATTATTTCTGGTCTATTTATCTACTATATGTGATTATCTAGTTTGTAGAAAACTAAAATAAATATTGTCACTAATATATTATTTTAATTTTATAATTTATTTAATATATATTTTGCAAAAGCACTTACAGTCTCTTGCTCGATTTCTTTTGTTGGTTCAATTTTAGTTACATTACCACTAGCATCTGTAATTTGACAAATAGCCTTAAGTCTTAAAACAGCACCAGTTCCAAGAGCTGTATCTATACCCTAATCACCTGTTAGAATAATGTAAGATACATATTCATAAAGTGATTGAAGGGTAGGAGTAACATAATATCCAAATTTAGACAATGAATAATTTCTTCTACTTAATGAACTTACATTTTTAAAATAAGTATCGAATAATGTTGCTATATTATCAGATGATATGATTTCGGCTAAATATATAGCATCTATATCACCTTCTATGTCCAATCTAGAACATGAAAAATTAGGAGATCCAATAACTTGTTCTGCAAGTTCTTTTATAGCTTTATTATTTGAGTTAATTCCTGTATTTTGATTGTATTTAAGTCGAGTTACATCAGCCATTGCAGTAGCAACATCTCCACCCCATCCAGTGTAAAAGCCAGGAACTAATGGGGAACTATGATATCCTAAAATAGTTGCTGCTAAGTGAGGTAAATCTACACATTTATTATTAATATATGATTCTCTAGTGTTTTCTCCTTTTATATAAGGATATATTTTATTATAGATATCAGAGTAGTTGGCTTTAAC
The DNA here is from genome assembly GCF_031626875.1 of Clostridium sp. SHJSY1. Classification (NCBI taxonomy): domain Bacteria; kingdom Bacillati; phylum Bacillota; class Clostridia; order Eubacteriales; family Clostridiaceae; genus Clostridium; species Clostridium sp. SHJSY1. The sequence goes on along the minus strand of NZ_JANDMF010000037.1, from coordinate 52,820 downwards.
ATAATCTATATAACTTTTATATAAAGGGCCTACTGTTCCAAGCCACTCTTTAGTACTATATTTTTCTTCTCGTAATAAATCTAATATAGCTATATTTCTAGATAAAACAGTATTATATGGATTAGTGCCATTATTAGAATACCCTTCAGCAATCTCATATAAAGATTTTAATAATCCTTGAATTTCACCTTGTTCTGAAGGGGCAGGATGTATATCTGTAGTTCCTGAAGCATTATTACCAGGAGTTACCTTAGGTACACCCATATCTAGACCAGAACTAATATTATTATCTATTTCAATAGCACCATCTCCACTTCCTAGGGATATAGTTGATATTTGGTCTATAGCCCAGTCCTTAGGTAATGGAGATCCAAGGTTTCCACTAAACCCTGATGACATATCACATACAAAACTACTGCATGAATAGCCAGCTTCAGCTACTCTACTGCACACACTCCTAGGGGCATATATACCTATTTTATATGTTGTACCTGTTCTTTTGAATACTTGATTAATCTCATTAAAATAGGGAAGTATTGCATTATTTATATCAGTGCCTAATGCATCATAATCTACACAAAAGTATATAATAGTACCTGAATCAAATCCAAAACTGCTTGCAATAGAAATTGCATTTTTAGTATCTTTATTACCTTGTAGTGATGTAAAGTACTCTAATTTATAACCTCCTGTTTCAAAAATAGGAAATACTTTAAGGCCAGAATTAAAAATTATATTTAATTCATTAGAAGTCATCTTAAATTTACCAGTCAGGTATCTGCCAACTGATTTGTAACCATTAGATAATAAAGTTTGAGCTTTTGCAGCTGTGATTGTAGTTGAACAATCACACATTGTACCTTTTCTACTTGAATCTCCAGTACTCACCAATAAAGATGCCCAAGTTTGCATATTTGCAACTCCATTGACATTAAAACATGAAAATTTTTGAAAGTTTGTTACTGCTGCTTTGGTTCCAGATCCAAATTCACCATTAAAACCATTTGGGTCAAATCCATTACAATATAATGCATATTGCAATAAATATATGTACTTAGTATTAGTACTTCAAGTTGATAATTCTGAACATCTACTTTTGGTAGTTGGTCCGAAGACACCATTAGGGATAGAAATTCCTTCTTCTATTTGTAGAGCATAGAGTAGTGCTTTGTTAGTAGATCTAGCATAGATTCCATCACAAGGAACCAATCCTATATCTGATGCGAAATATTGATTAGAGGAATAATCACGATTTAAATTTTGTTGGATTATACGAATGTTAGGATCACTATTGTATTCACCATAATTTAACAAAACAAATGCATCCATAGATAATAATGATTTCATTAAAAGTGAGGTAACAACACCAATTGGATTTGATAAGCCAGCATCAGATTGAAGTTGAATTACTGCTTTTTTTGTACCATCTCCAAATGTGCCAGTGAATCCACCAGGATTATATCCTTTGCAGAATAAAGCTCCTTGTAATATATAGATTTGATTTGTTTTAGTTGAGCCAACTGATAAATTGCTAAAAGCGCAGCTGTTGCTGGACCAAAATTACCATTTGGTGAGGATATACCCAGTTCTATTTGCAATGCAGTTGTAAGTCCTTTAATAGTTCCCCATCCAGTTGTTCCATCTTCAGATACTTGAGTGTATCCAGTTCTACCTAAGTAAGTTTTGTTTAACCATTGTTGAATTTTTAATACTGCTTGAGCCATATGAATCACTCCTTTATTTTTAGTTTTCATAGTATTAAAGAGAAATCTATTTAAATTTGTAAACATAAAAAAGTAACTTTTTAAATCGAAAGTTACTCTTTTGTGATATTAAGTTTATTATTTAAATTTTCGATATCTTCTTTTATATCGGGCAGAGAATTAGAAAAGTTTTTAATTATTTCTTGATAGTTTGCTTCACGTTTACTGTTTTCTTTTAAAACATAAAATAATAAGTAGCAAAATAATATTGCAAATCCACCTTGAGTTGCAAGAAGTTGTATTATATTTTCTTCCGTATGAAACACCTCCTAAAATTTTTTTAGATTAACAACATAAAGTGTTATGTAATTTGTTTAATGCAGCTATTCTGTTTTTATAAACTGCTTGTCTTGATATATTTAATGAATTTGCAATTTCAGTATCAGATAGACAATATTTATATCTCAGAGTAATAACCTTTTTCTGTTTATCTGATAAGCCAACAATTAATTCATCAAAGATGAAAGAAGCATTATCTATATTTGTATAAGAAAGATTTTTATCAATTTCAATGTTGGTAAGTATTGAATTATAAGTAACCTTATTGTTTTTATGATATTTGTGATAAAGATTTATACAATAGTTCTTTAAAGAAATATGTATATAGGAATATAAAGCTTCTTCAGACTTAAAATCAGAGAGATTAATTTTTTTTATAAGTTGCCAAAGAAATAATATAAGATCATTTTGGTATAGATCAAGATTAAAACTCTTGGTTAAAAAATCTATTCTGTTTTTGAATTTTAAATAAATATCTTGAAAATTTTCTTTGTTATTAGTACATAATATTAATTCAGTTAAATTCATAAAAGACCCCTTCCTTAAAAAATAATATATAAACAATAACCAAACGTACGTTCTCATTGTAAACCTAAAAGGAAAAATATCCTAGGAAAAATTTAGAGATTTTATATGTTATAACTTAGAGTTTTAGTTAATTAAAAAATTCTTTCAAAATGTATGTTTTTTTGTAGTAATTAAAACAATGAAAGAACAATATAGTTTGAATAATCTCTTTGATAATTCACATAATAAATTTATAATTGTTTTTATGAATGGAGAGTGATTATGATGAAAATACAAAGAGTAATTATTTCACTATTAGTGATTTTGATAATTTCCCCAATAAATGTATTGGCTAATGAAGATTCAAAGGGAGTAATATTAATTGATGCTGGACATGGCGGAGCTGATGGAGGTGCAAGGGGAAAGCAAGGAACAATTGAGAAGGAGATTAATTTAGCTATAAGTAAAAAGTTACAGAAGAAACTTCAAGATCAAGGATATATAGTATATATGACAAGGGAAGGGGATAATTCATTAGCAGGAAGTAAAACACAAGATTTAACCATGAGATGTAAAATGAAGAAAGAAACCAATTGTGATGTATTTATATCAATACATCAAAATAAATTTAATTCAGAAGTATGTTATGGAGCTCAAGTATGGTACGCAAGCAATGAAAAAAGTAATAAAATAGCCAAATTGATTCAAGATTCATTGAAAGAAAAAACAGAAGATAATAACCATAGGGTACCTAAAGCTGCTAAAGATCAATATAAGATTCTTAGAGATGGATATGAGGGAGCTTCTATTATAGTAGAATGTGGATTCCTATCAAATTATAAAGAAGAAAAGAAGTTAAAAACTGATGAACATCAAAATAGAATAGTGGAAGGAATTTCAGGAGGTATAAATAAATATTTTGAAGAAAAAAAATAATTTCCTAGGAAATGTGGAAGAATGTAAAGAAAGTTGTCTCGAAAGTAAAAATATAATATTTAGAGATAACTTTTGTTCTGCTTATTGTGATAATATTTTATTAATTAATGTAATATTGATGAAGTATTAATAAGAATAAAATATACAATTATATAGAATGTATTGTAAAAATTAGAGAAAGTACATAAAATGGTATATATATGGAGGTGACATATGAGAGAAATATCTATAAAAGAGATGGAAAAAATAGTAAGAAATTTATGTATAGAATCAAACTATTATATTGGGAGAGATATTGAAGAAGCACTTATTGAGGCAAAGAAAAAAGAACCTTATCCAATAGCAGAAGATGTATTAGATAAGTTAATAATAAATGCTGGGATTGCAAAAGATAGTAAAATGCCTATGTGTCAAGATACAGGGATGGCTTGTGTGTTTTTAGAAATTGGACAAGAAGTCCATTTTGTAGGAGGTTCTATAAGTGATGCAATAAATGAAGGTGTAAGAAGAGGGTATGAAGAAGGTTATTTAAGAAAATCAGTTGTGAAAGATCCTATTAATAGGATAAATACTAAGGATAATACTCCAGCAATCATATACTATGATATAGTACCAGGTGATAAGGTGAAAATTACAGTTGCACCTAAGGGATTTGGATCTGAAAATATGAGTAGAATAGCTATGTTAAAACCTGCTGATGGTCTTGAGGGAGTTAAGAAGTTTATATTGGAAACAGTAAAATTAGCAGGACCAAATCCATGTCCACCAATGGTTATAGGAGTTGGAATAGGAGGAACTTTTGATAAGGCAGCATATTTAGCTAAGAAAGCTTTAATTAGGCCTATAAGTATAAGAAATAAAGACAACTTTTATAAGGAGTTAGAAGAGGAATTACTTGAGAGTATTAATAAACTTGGAATAGGACCACAAGGTTTTGGAGGAAGAACAACAGCTTTAGGATTAAATATAGAAATATATCCAACACATATTGCAGGATTGCCAGTGGCAGTTAATATTAATTGTCATGCTACAAGACATAAGGAATTCATTCTATAGAAGGAGATTAATTATGGAGATAAAATTGAAAACCCCACTTACAGAAGAGAAAGTTAAAAAATTGAAGTCTGGAGATAGAGTGTTATTATCAGGAACAGTTTACACAGGTAGAGATGCAGCTCATAAAAGATTAATAGAACTATTGGATAAGAATGAAAAATTACCACTTAGTATAGAGAATGAAATTATATATTATGTTGGGCCAAGTCCTGCAAAGCCAGGAGAAGTTATTGGGTCAGCTGGACCAACAACAAGTTATAGAATGGATCCATATGCACCTAAACTGCTTGATTTAGGATTAAAAGGTATGATAGGGAAAGGAGTAAGAAACGAAGATGTTATAAACTCAATTAAAAAAAATAAAGCTATCTATTTTGGGGCAATTGGTGGAGCAGCAGCTCTTATTGGAAGAAGTATTATAAAATCAGAAGTAATAGCTTATGAAGATTTAGGTGCAGAAGCTATTAGAAAGATAGAAGTTAAAGATATGCCATTAGTAGTTATAATTGATAGTGAAGGAAATAATCTTTATACAGATGGACAAAAAGATTATTTAAAGATGTATACATAAGTTTGATTGTGTACAGGTATTTTATTTAAGGTTATCGATTAATTTATAATAGATAACCTTAAATAAAATATGTAAATTATATATTGGTAAACCCACTTCCTTTAACTTCAGAAACATCCAAAATACTAATAAATGCGGTGGAATCAATAGATAAAATTTTTGTTTTTAAATCTAACATTTGTCTAGATGTTACTAGGCAGTATAACATACGTCTATCACTGTCAGTAAATTCACCTCTTGCAGGAAGTGTAGTAACACCTCTATTAAGATCTTTTATAATATAATTAATTATAATATCTTCTTTTTGAGTTAAAATGAGCATAAGTTTTTTGCTTGAAAATCCTTTTATTACTTGATTTAAAACTATACCCTGGATAAAGATAGATATAAGTGTGAATAAAGCTTTAGATATTCCAAAAATAATAGCTCCTATAAATACAATAAAGCAATTTAATGTAAATCCCATAGAACCTATATTAAAATTTGAATATTTTTGCCTTATAAGCATAGTTATTATATCCATACCACCTGTAGAACCATTTCTAAGAAATACAAGACCATAACCAATCCCACAAAGTACACCACCATAAATACAATAAAGTAATTCGTCATCTACTTTAATAATGGTAGAAAATTGCCTAGTAATAATAAGTGAGAGTGATAAAGATATCATCCCAATAGCAGAGTATAATGTGAATTTTCTAGATAATTTTTTGTAGCTTATAATGAACAATGGTAAGTTTAGTAAAAATACAGTAAAACCTGATCCGAATCCAGTAAGATATTCAATAATAAGGGCTATACCTGTAGCACCGCCACTTAATAATTGAGCATGAATTAAAAATAAGTTTACTCCTAAAGAAGCTATAAAGCATCCTAAGAATATAAATACTAAGTCAATTAAAAATTCATTATGTTTTTTTATAAAATCCATGATAAAATATACCTCATATTAATGTAAAAATATTTTTCTTAAATCCAAAGATAATTATAAACATAAAATATCCTAAAGTTAAGTATTTATACGAAAAAAATATAAAAAATGGAGAACTAAAGGAAATTAATTCATTTTTTTATGTAAAGTTTAAGAAAGGAAGTTAATTTTTATGAATAGAATAAAAATTCCAGGAAATAGAAGAACTAAAATATTATTGTTAATTATATTGGTAATTATATCAATACTAATAATTATTAATATTGGATTAGATAATAGAAAAAGTATTAAAGTTGAAGAAAAAGCAAGCAGTGAAGAACATATATCTAGTGAAGAAGAACAGATTGATAAAGTAGAAGAAAAAAACTCCAATAATCAGGAAGAAGAGACTTTATATAATGAAGCTTATAGCTTATTTTTTCAAGGAAATTATAGTGGTTCCATTGAAAAAGCAAACAATATTGTATCTAAGTTTCCTGAAAGCTATAAAGCATATAATATTAGAGGAATAGCTAAAGCTTATAGTATTGGATTTGAAGAAGGAATGAAAGATATAGATAAATCCTTACAGATAAAGGGAGATTATGGATATGCTAGATTTAATAAAGCATTAAATTATGAGTTGAATGGAAAGTATGATGAATCATTAAGTTGGTATGATAAAGCTCTTGAAGTAGAAAATTACATGTGGAGTTATTATGGTAAAGCTTCTATTTATGGAAGAAGAGGTGATGTAGAGAATACTATATTAAATTTAAAAAAAGCGATTGAAGTTGAAAGTGCTAAAGATCAAGAGTCAGGAATAAAGAAAGAGGCTAGAACTGAAAAAGATTTTGATCCTGTTAGAGGTAATAAAGCTTTTCAGGAAATTATTAAATAGGATAAAAGGTGATAAGTGGATTTGAATTTATTTACTTAGCACCTTTTTTTATACAGTAAAATTTATTTACAAACAAAATAAAAGTGTTTTGAACTAATTACAAATATTATTATATACAAACAAAATTTACAAGAAATAAAGTGTGAAAATTGAGAAAGATTTATGCTAGGTAAAAAGATAAAATGTTATTAATAAAAACGTAATAAAGGATGGATTATTTTATGCTTTAATAAAGTTAGGTTATAATAAGAATAAAAGCCTGAGGGGGGTTATGTAATGTATAATGTTTTAGTAGTTGATGATGAAAAGGAAATAAGAGATGCTATTGAAATATATTTAAGAGGTGAGAATTTAAAGGTAATCAAGGCTGAAAATGGAATTGAGGCATTAGATATATTAGAAAGTAAGCAGATACATTTAATTATTTTAGATATTATGATGCCTAAATTAGATGGAATAAAAACATGTATGAAAATAAGGGAAAGTAATAATATACCAATCATAATGTTATCTGCTAAAGGTGAAGATTCAGATAAAATATTAGGATTAAATGTTGGAGCTGATGATTATATTCCAAAACCATTTAATCACCTTGAACTTGTAGCTAGGGTAAAGTCTCAATTAAGAAGATATGAAAATCCACTTAGTGTTGAGGATCAAGGAACAATTAAAGTTAAAGATTTAGAAATAGATACTTTAGCTAAAAACATAAAAGTAAGAGGAGAAGAAATAAGAGTAACAGCTACAGAATATAAGATATTATATTTGTTAGCATCTAATCTTGGACGTATTTTTTCAATAAAAGAAATATATGAAAAGGTATGGGAAGAACCGTTTTATAAGAGTGAGAATACTGTTACAGTTCATATAAGAAGAATTAGAGAGAAGATTGAGTTAAATACTAAGGAACCTGAATATATTAAGGTGGTGTGGGGGATTGGCTATAAAATTGAAAAATAGACTTAAGAAGTACATAAGTCAAATATGGCTAGTTGAGATAGTGGTTGTAACATTAATATGTGCCTATTTTGGAGCTGAAATATATAAGGTTTTTTTGCACAATTCATCATCTAAGGTCATAACGGCAATAGAAGCAACTTTACATCCTAAAGAGTATTATGGGAAAGCTTTAAAGTCAGATTCGTTTGACTTGGTAAAGATAGTTTATGATAAGACAAATTCTTTTCAAAAAGTATATTATGGAAATGAAGATACAGTTAATATAATTAAGAAAAATTTTATATATAAATATTATGAAAAGGAAGGATATTCTAATGCAAAGGGTATTTACTTTATTGTTAGAAATAAAAATACTAATGAAATAATAACTAATGATTCAAGTCAATATTTAGATGTACCAGAAGCACAATATACAGATGAGAATATTAGATTATATATATCAGAAAAGTATAATGGAAAAGATTTAGTATTAAGTTATGATAATGAAAATAAATTTAATAATTTAGTTGAAGAAGAAGGAAGTAAAGTAGATAAAAACATATTAGGTAATTATCAAGAATATTATTATACGTCCTTAGATAACTATACTGAAATTTCTAATTGGAAAATTGTATTCTATTCAAGCATTTTATTTTTTATAGGAATATTTTTATTTATAAAAATACTAGTAGTTTTTATTATTAATAAAAAAAATACAATTATTAATGGGAATTTTGTTTATAGTATTATTTATGTATTAAAGCATGGATTTAAATATAAACAAACTAGGAGAACTCTTATAGCAGCCATAATATGTTCATCTATATTATTTGTGGTATATCTTTATTTATTAGCAATAGGTAGAGAGGAAAATAATATTATTGTAACATTCTTCAAAAAGTATCCATTTAAAGGTAGTGTATTACTTATGGTTTTGCCTATGATAGGAATAATGTATTCAATTAAGAAAACTATAGAGATATCTATGGTTAATGATAGTTTAAAAAAAATTAATGAAGGAGAATTAAATTATCATATTGTAGAACAAGGTGGACCAGAAATTTTAGAACTTATACAAAATATAACAAAAATAAAATCAGGATATGAAATAGCAGTTGAAGAAACCTTAAAAAATGAAAAATTGAAAACAGAACTTATTTCTAATGTATCACATGATTTAAGAACTCCGTTAACATCAATTATTAATTATGTAAATATATTAAAGTCTCCAGACATAACAGAAGAGGAGGGCAAAGAATATATTATGATAGTAGAACAAAAGTCTAAAAGGCTTAAAGTTCTAATAGATGATTTATTTGAGATGTCAAAGATAAATAGTGGAAAGATTCAACTGAATAAAGAAAATATAGATATAATGTCTTTAATTCATCAAGCTGTAGGAGAGTATTCTTATCTGTATGAGGAGAAAAACATTGAGTTTAAAGTTAATTGTGAAGTAGAAGAAATTGATATGGACCTTGATGGGAAAATGATATCAAGAGTTATTGAAAATATAGTTATCAATGCATTAAAGTACTCATTAGAGAATACAAGAGTGTATATAGATGTATTAGATGAAGATGATAATGTAGAAATAGCATTTAAGAATGTAGCAAATTATGATATGAATTTTGACAATAATGATATATTTGAAAGATTTGCTAGAGGAGATAGTTCAAGGAATTCTAATGTTGAGGGATCTGGTTTAGGACTTGCAATTGCTAAAAGTATTATTGAATTACATAAAGGTAATATTAGTATTATTAGAGAAGGAGACATGTTTAAAATATATATTACATTACCTAAAGGTAACAAGTAAAGATGTTAAATTAAGCAATAGAAATTATATATAATTAAATATAGAAGGTAAAAGCTATTTAAAAATATAATTGATTTTTAAATGGCTTTTTATTTTGAACGAAATAAATATGAAATATCATGTAATAATAGTTATTATAGATAAAATGAGAAAATAGAAGTATAGATTTAATATTTTTATCTAGTGTAGCTAAAAAGGTATTAGGTAATTTTACATATTAAGAGATAATAATTATAATTACAATATGTTGTATGCAAAGGTGAGAAAATGTGGAATGTATACTAGATATTGTGGAGGGTTAATATGAAAAATGTAGATGATTTATGCCAATTTGCATTAAAAGAAATCGAAGATGGAGATAGGGGATATATTAAAGAAAGACTTTTAGAAGCTTTGGAGAATATACAGAGGCCTAATATGTCTATTCATGAGATAAGGGACTCTTTGATACAAATAGCTTTAGAGTTAACAACAGATATAGAACCTAAGTGGCAGTATGTAGCCGCTAGATTATATATGGGAAGACTATATGATGAAGTTAGAAAAAATAGAAGTATAGGATTTGAGGAAGATTTATATTCAAATTTATATTCTTTCATTGAATATTTAACTAAAGAGAATCTATATGGAAAATATATTTTGGAAAATTATTCTAGAGAGGAAATTTATGAATTAGAAAAAGAATTAAAGCCTGAAAGAGATTATTTATTCACTTATAGTGGAATTGATTTGCTTAGTAAAAGATATCTTATACATGATTTTAGTAGAAATATAGTTGAACTGCCACAACAGATGTTTATGGGAATTGCGATGCATCTTGCAATACCAGAAAAAAAGGAGAATAGAGTTCAGTGGGCAAAAAGATTTTATAATGTTTTAAGTTCGCTTAAAGCAACAATGGCTACTCCTACTATGAGTAATGCAAGAAAACCATTTTATCAATTAAGCTCATGTTTTATAGATACAGTAGATGATAGTTTGAGCGGTATATATAAATCGTTGGATAACTTTGCAGAAGTGTCTAAGTTTGGGGGAGGAATGGGTATATACCTAGGGAAGGTTAGAGCTCTAGGATCACCTATAAGAGGATTTAAAGGGGCTTCTGGTGGCGTTATACCTTGGATTAAGTTGTTTAATGATACAGCGATAGCTGTTGATCAGCTTGGTGTAAGAAATGGATCAGTAGCAATATGGTTAGATGCTTGGCATAAAGATTTGCCAGAATTTTTACAAATTAGAACTAATAATGGAGATGATAGAAAGAAAGCACATGATGTTTTCCCAGGATTATGTTATCCTGATTTGTTTTGGAGATTAGCTGAGAATGATATAGATGCTAATTGGTATATGATGTGCCCTCATGAAATAAAAAATATGAAGGGATATTCTCTTGAGGATTTCTATGGAGAAGAGTGGGAAGAAAAATATTATGAATGTGTAGATGATGATAAAATTTCAAAAAGAGTTATGTCAATTAAAGATATTATAAGGTTAATTATTAAAAGTGCAGCTGAAACAGGAACACCATTTGCATTTTATAGAGATACAGCAAATAAAATGAATCCGAATAAACACAAAGGAATGATATATTCTTCAAATCTTTGCACAGAAATAATGCAAAATATGAGTGCAATGAAATCAAAAGAAGATGAAATTATAGATGAGAATGGAGAAAAAATAGTAGTTGAGAAGAGGAAGGCTGGAGATTTTGTCGTTTGTAATCTTTCGTCCATAGTTTTAGGAAATGTTGATATTTTAAATGATGAGGAACTTGGATATGTTGTTGAAACTCAAATAAGAGCTATGGATAATGTAATTGATCTAAATTACTATTCAGTACCTTTTGCAGAAATTACGAATAAAAGATATAGAGGAATTGGTCTTGGAACCAGTGGATATCATCATATGTTAGCAAACAATAAAATACATTGGACAGCAGATAAGCATTTAGAATTTGTTGATAAAGTGTATGAAAGGATTAATTACCATTCTATAAAAGCAAGTATGAATATTTCAAAAGAAAAAGGGAAATATTCAGAGTTTAGTGGATCAGATTGGGAGAATGGTAATTATTTTATGGAAAGAAATTATGATTCAGATGATTGGGTGAAACTTAAAAATGATGTTAAGAAATATGGAATAAGAAATGGATATTTAATGGCAGTTGCACCAAATGGGTCAACAGCAACTATAGCAGGCACAAGTGAAGGTATTGATCCTATAATGTCTAGATTTTATTTAGAAGAAAAGAAAGGAAGTATAGTACCCAAAACAGCTCCTAATCTTTGTGAGGATAACTATTGGTATTATAATTCTGCATATAATATAAATCAAGATTGGTGTGTGAAAATTAATGGAATAAGACAGCGTCACATAGATCAAGGACAGTCATTCAATTTATATATTACTACTGATTATACAATGAGACAGATAATGAATCTTTATATTGAAGCATGTAAATGTAAGGTTAAATCAATATATTATGTGAGAAGTAAATCTTTAACTGTTGGAGATTGTGAAAGTTGTTCAGCTTAAGGAGTGAAATTATGAGTATTAATAGAAAACCATTGTTTAATGAATTTGGAGATGTTGAAGTAAATAAGAAAAGAATGATAAATGGAAATACAACTAATCTTAATGATTTTAACAATATGAAGTATTCTTGGGTTAGTGATTGGTATAGGCAGGCTATGAATAATTTTTGGATACCTGAAGAAGTAAATTTATCTCAAGATTTAAAAGATTATGGGAATCTTTTAGAAAATGAAAGAATAGCATATGATAAGATATTATCTTTTTTAATTTTTTTGGATTCAATTCAAACTGCAAACTTAGGAAATATATCAGGTTATATTACAGCAAGTGAAGTAAATTTATGTTTAACTATTCAAGCATTCCAAGAAGCAGTACATTCACAAAGTTATAGTTATATGTTAGATACAATTTGTTCACCAGAAAAGAGAAATGAAATTTTATATCAATGGAAGGATGATAAAATACTTCTAGAAAGAAATAAATTTATTGGTGATTTATATAATAAATTTATTGAAAATCCAACAAAAGAAAATTTATTAAAAACAATAATGGCTAATTATATACTTGAAGGTATATATTTTTATTCAGGATTTATGTTCTTTTATAATCTTGAGAGAAATGGGAAAATGGCAGGCTCAGCTCAAGAGATAAGATATATTAATAGAGATGAAAATACACACCTTTGGTTATTTAGAAATATTATTAAAGAGCTTCAAGAAGAAGAACCAGAGTTATTTTCAGAAGATATGAAAAATGAACTTATTGATATGATGGTAACAGGGGTTCAACACGAAATTGCTTGGGGACAATATGTAATAGGTAATAGTATACAAGGTATCAATAATAGATTAATAGAACATTATATAAAGTATTTGGGAAATTTAAGATTAAAAGCAATAGGGTTTGGAAAAGTATTCAATGATGTTAATACAAATCCTGCACCTTGGATAGATATTTTAGCTGATGCAAATTTAGTTAAAACAGATTTTTTTGAAGGAAAATCTACTGCATATGCTAAAGTTACAGCGCTTAAAGATGATTTGTAAAAATGACAAAAAAATAACAAATTCGGTGATTTAACGCCAAATGTTGAAAAAAATTCAATATATGTTTAAAGAACTATATAAGCATAGTTGCTAAAAGTGAAATTTTTAGCAATTTTACTTATATAGTTAAAAGTTTTTGTGCATTTTTCAAGAAAAAAGTATTATTTAAAGGTTAACATGATTAAAAAATATGATATAATAATCTATGTTACTGTTAATTGTTAAGGGTTTACCAAAGTGTTACCAGTGGGAGTTAACTTTTAAATCAAGTAATTTTAGTGAATTAATATATAATTTCGAGGAGGATCATTAATTATGAAAAAAGGTATTGCCGCTTCAAAAGGATATGCAATAGGAAAAGTTTTTGTGCAAGAGCATGAAGAAATCGTTATAACAGATTCTAAAGTTACAGATGTATCTGGAGAACAACAAAAATTAAAAAAAGCACTAGATGATGCAAGAGAACAATTAGAAAAAATAAAAGCAAAAGCTGCAGTTGAAATGGGAGAAGAAAAAGCAGCAGTTTTTGAAGCACATATTACATTACTAGATGACCCTGAATTCACAGGAGCTATGAATCTTGAAATTGAGACTAACAGTATTAATGCAATGAAAGCAGTTGACAGTGTAACTAATACATTTGTTATGATATTTGAGTCTATGGAAGACGCTTACATGAGAGAAAGAGCAGCTGATATAAAGGATGTATCAAAAAGAATCATATCAAATTTAGCAGGTAAAGGTGGAGATGCATTTGCTATTACTGAAGAAAATACAGTAGTAGTTGCTCATGATTTAACTCCATCAGATACAGCACAACTTGACAGAAGTAAAGTTATAGGATTTATGACAAACATAGGGGGAAGAACTTCTCATGCTGCTATAATGGCAAGAACATTAGAAATTCCAGCTGTACTTGGACTTGGAGACATAACAACTTCAGTTAAAAATGGGGATATCGTCATATTAGATGGTATTTCAGGAGATGTTGTAATAAACCCATCTGAAGAAGTTATAGCTGAATACAAAGCTAAAAAGGAAAAGTTCACTAGAGAACAAGAAGAATTAAAGAAATTAATAGATGTTAAGACTACTACTAAATCAGGAAAGAGAGTAGAAGTTTGTGGAAATATAGGTAAACCAGAAGATGTACTTGGTGTACTTGCTAATGGTGGAGATGGTGTTGGATTATTTAGAACTGAATTCTTATATATGGATAGAGATAATGCACCAACTGAAGAAGAACAATATGAAAGTTATAAATTTGTTCTTGAAAAGATGGAAGGTAAGCAAGTTGTAATCAGAACACTTGATATTGGTGGGGATAAGACTCTTCCTTATTTACCATTACCAGAAGAAATGAATCCATTCTTAGGATATAGAGCAATAAGACTTTGTTTAGATAGAAAAGAATTATTTAAGGTACAATTAAGAGCATTGTTAAGAGCTTCTGTATATGGAGACCTTTGTGTAATGTTCCCAATGATATCAGGATTAGAAGAATTCATGCAAGCTAAAGAAGTTGTTGAAGAATGTAAGGCTGAATTAAAGTTAGAGGGAAAAACATTCTCAGAAGAAATTCAATGGGGTATAATGGTTGAAATTCCAGCTGCTGCAGTTTATGCTGATGAGCTTGCAAAGCATGTTGATTTCTTCTCAATAGGAACTAACGACTTAATTCAATATACATTAGCTGCAGATAGAATGAGTGAAAAGGTATCATATCTTTACAATCCAATGCATCCAGCAGTATTAAGGTTAATAAAGATGACAATAGATGGTGCTCATAAGCATGGTAAATGGGTAGGAATGTGTGGAGAAATGGCAGGAGATGAAGCTGCTATTCCAACTCTAGTTGAATATGGACTAGATGAATTCTCAATGAGTGCTACTTCAATATTAACAGCTAAGAAAATAATATTAGATCAAGAATAATATATAAAAAGTCTTAAAATAGCTAAATTGCTGTTTTGAGACTTTTTTTATGGACAAAAAATATATATGATAAAATCATATAAATGACTTTGATTATACATAATATAAAGAGTGGGAAATAAGAAGTTTAGCTTCAATATTTTGGTTAATTATAGTATTATTTATATTGAAAATAGATTAATTTATGGGAGAGTTCATTTAGATGTTCTTAGAGTAGTTATGTGGGGAGGTTTATAACTATGAAAAATAAGCAAAAGGATAAGGCTTATATGAAGGCAATCCGATTTTATGAAGATGGAGAATTAAATAAAGCACTCAAGAAGTGTGATGAATCTATTTCATCTAATTTGAAAAATGCAGCAACTTTAAATTTAAAAGGATTGATTTTATATATCAAAGGAGATTTGGAGGGAGCAAAGGCTCAATGGAAAATAAATTCTGAACATAATGATGATATTATAGCTAAACATTACATACATGATTCTAAAAGTGATATAAAGAGATTACAATTGTATAAATTAGGAGAAGGATATTTAAAACAACTAAAAGTGGAAGATGCAATAGGAGCATTAAATGAATGTGCAGAAAGTGATTTTAACTCTATAAAGGTAAATTTGGCACTAGCTATATGTTATTTAAGAAAAGGTGATTATACAACAAGTAGTGTTTATACTACCAAGGTTCTTAAAACAGATAAAAATAATCAAACAGCCAAGAATATAGCCAAGGAATTGAAAAGTATTGGAGATATAGAGTTGGAAATTCACAAAGAGAATAATTGGATAAAGCCTATAATGTATATATTGATAGCTACTAGTATTGTAGTGGGGATAGTAATAGGCATGAAGATAATTTTGAATAATGTGAATTCTAATAGTGAAACAATTGATAATAATAAAATAGAGGAAGAAATAAAATTAAATAAAGATCAAGAAAGTCCTAAAGAAACGAATGAGAGCAATGAAAAGGGAGAAACTAAAACTGAAAATCTAGTAGATTTTAATGCTTTAGAATTAGCAATAAGTAATAAAGATTTTGAAATTATATATAATGGTGTAAAAAAAATAAATGAGAATGATTTAAAGGGAAAAGAAAAAACCATATATTTTAATGGAAAAGAATTATTAAAGAATGAAGGGGTAAGTTTCTTTTATAAAAAAGGTTCAGAATTTTACAATCAAAATTTATTTAATGAAGCAAAGAATGAATTTCAAAAGGGATATGAATTTGGAGAAGGAAATTACATATATCCACATATTATTTTTTTTAAAGCTTCAGCAGATGAAAAGCTTGGAAATGTTGATGGAGCTATTAGTGGATATGAAGAATTTTATAATAAATTTAAAACCGAAACATATATAGAAGAAACTATATATAAACTTGCATTACTGTATAAGGATAGAGATATAGACAAGAGCATCATGTATGCAAAGGAAATAAGAGAAAGGTATCCATCATCTATATATAACAATAAAATTATTTCTAATTTACTAGATAATAAATAAATTAGGAAGTGATATTTTGATTACAGTCTTAAAGAATGTAGAAATTTATAGTCCAGAATATTTGGGGAAAAAGCAGATAGTTATAGCAGGAAATAAATTTGAAGGAATTTATGATGAAATAGATATTCCTAAAGATTTTATAAATATTGATGAGATAAATGGGAATGGTAAGTTAATTTTTCCTGGATTCATAGATAATCATGTACATATAATTGGAGGAGGAGGAGAAGGTGGATTTTCCACTAGAACAGGAGAAATTAAGTTTACAGAATTAACTACGTCAGGAATAACAACAGTTGTTGGGTGTATAGGAACAGATAGTGTGTGTAGGGATGTTAGAAGTCTTATAGCAAAAGCGAGGGCTTTGGATGAAGAAGGGATAACTTCATATTGCTATACTGGATCATATGAAATACCTACTAAAACCTTAATGAATAGTGTTAAAGAGGATATTATATTGGTAGATAAATTCATTGGAGTTGGGGAAATTGCTTTATCAGACCACAGAAGTTCTCAACCAACATTTGAAGAATTTTCAAGAATTGTAGCTAGTGCAAGAGTTGGAGGGTTAATATCAAATAAATCTGGAATTGTAAATGTACACTTAGGTGGAGGTGCAAGAAAACTTGAAATGCTATTCTCATTATTAAAAAATACAGAAATTCCTGCAACACAAATGTTACCTACTCATATTAATAGAACTAAAGAACTTTTTAATGCAGGAATAGAATATATAAAAGGTGGGGGATATATAGATTTAACAACAAGTTCAGATCCTAAGTTTTTGGAACCAGGAGAATTGAGAGCCAGTGAAGGGCTAAGAAAATTATATGATATGAAATTGCCTATAGATAATATTACATTTTCTTCAGATGGAAATGGAAGTATGCCAATATTTAATGAGAAGCGAGAACTTGTGGGATTAGGGATATGTTCAGTAAAATCTCTTTATGAAGAAGTTAAAAATGCTATCCTAGTGGAAGAAATTCCAATTGAAATTGCCATAAAAGTTATAACATCTAATGTTGCAAGATTACTTAAGTTAAAAGATGTAGGAGAAATAAAGCAGGATTATATAGCAGATTTTGTATTAGTAGATAAGAAAAATCTAGAAATTACAGATGTATATGCTAAAGGGAAAGTTTTAGTTAAAGATAGGGAAATAGTAGCAAAGGATACTTTTGAGTAAAGGAAAGAGGACAGAAGTCCTCTTTTTAACATTTAAAGAATAAATGATGCCCAATAGATTTGGCATCTTTTTTTTCTTTATTTTTCATCCATGAACAAGTAGAAATAGACGGGTTATAGTAGTATAGAGCCTCATTGGTTGGGTCATTCCCCCTTAAAGCGTCATATACAGCATCATAGCAGTTCTTATCTGGAGAAGCTGCTATATCACCATTTTTCACACATGAAAAAGCTTTTGGTTGATATATTACTCCTTGAACTGTATTAGGAAAATTAGGACTTGAGACTCTGTTTAGAACTACAGAAGCCACAGCTATTTTTCCTTCATATGGTTCACCTCGACTTTCAGCATAGATTAATTTTGCCATTAACTCAATATCAGATTGAGTTATATATAACTTTTTTTGACCATGATTAAATACTTCAACTGCCTTATCTATGTTATTTTGTTCTAAGTTTGATTCTGTTTCAGGTTTTGCATCTAACGCTTTAACTATAGTAGAGTTAGAAAATATTATAAGTGAGAGGGCAAAGCAAAGTATAGATAGATTTAAAAATTTTTTCATAAAAACCTCCTTTTACAACCCGGTCAAGAAATATTATGACCAAAAGGAAATTTTATATACTATTTTTTATTAAAATTATCCAGTTCTGCCCTTAAATCCTTAAAGTTATGAATAAAATCAGTGTATTTAGAAAAACTATTAGTATAATTTTTTTCAATATCATCACTATTATTTGAATCATTAGAGGTTTTATCAGTTATTATAGAATCTTCTAATGAATTAACATATAATCCATATAAATTTATAGTGTTTTGCAATAAGTTATAGCAATCACTACCACCTTCTGGAACAGATAAATTATATGATTTATTTTTTATATCATCTAATTTTGATTTTTTTTCTTTTATGTCTTTTAATAGTACATCTAAACTTCTTTTATCTTGTTTAATTTTTTCTAAAGCTGGTTTTAAATCTTCATTAATAGAATCAAATGAATTTATACAATTTTCTAAATTAATTACATATGTCTTTTTTTGATCCATATGAATGTCAGTATCCCTATTAATTTTTATAATAGTACCAAAATAATCAAAAGATCGTTTGAAAAATTCTTTAGTATCTGTTGAAAGGGTTGTATCTAATCCAAGTGTTTCAAGAGACTGATAATCTTTTAAAAATAAAGAATAGGTGTTTGAGTAATCATTGTACTTAGAAACAATTTCATTATCCTTTGGATTTTGTATTAAATTTAAGCAAGATTCGTAGAGTTTTATATTATAATTTAATGTTTCTAATAGAGCATCTTTAATAGAATTTTTTTCATTTGTAACTTCTAATGAACAGAGGTTGTCTTTTATAGAATTAAGTTGAGGTAAGGCTGAAGAAATTATACTTTCTGCTTCAGCTAAATCTAGTCCAGAATCCTTTAAGGAACTCTTTAAGGATGAATTGCAATTTTCAATGTCTCTACAAATTTTATTTATGTCACGCATATCTTGATTATTTGGAGACAAACTTAATATTAGTAAGATTACTAATGGAAGTATTATTAATATAACTAAAGCATATAGAAGTTTATTATTAATATTTAAATTCTTAATTTTCATTGTAGTTTTCCTCCTTTTTATTAATGTATCCTATAAAATATATATTTTCATAATAAAGAAATAGTATAAAAATGTTCATAAAATTGTAATTTGATTTATATTAAGGATTGGAAATTTAGTGTATAATTTATATATAGTATTTTTTAGAGGTGACTACATGCAAGAATTTTATTTAATGGCAGTAAATGCAATAAAAAATATATCAGCTTGGTCTATATTAGATATTTTAGTAGTATCATTTATTTTTTATAAAGGATACATGTTGATAAAAGAGACAAGAGCTGAGCAATTATTAAAGGGAATTATTTTTATCATTATACTTATTCCTATTAGTTATATTTTGAAGTTAGATATGTTGTATTTTATATTAAATAAAACATTAACTATAGGAGTATTATCTGTAGTAATTATATTTCAACCTGAAATTAGAAGAGCATTAGAACACTTGGGAAGAAGTGCATTTGAGGATATCCATAATGGGCCTAGTGTGGAAAAAAGGAATGAAGTTGTAGAGGCAATTACAACTGCTGTGGAAAATTTAGCAGAAACTAAAACTGGAGCACTAATAGCAATAGAACAAGGAACTGGACTTGGAGAATTATTAGCTTCAGGCACAATTATAGATGCAAAAGTTAGTGCAAATTTATTAGAAAATATTTTTGTAGTAAATACTCCTCTGCATGATGGAGCTACAATAATAAGAAAAGATAGGGTTCATGCTTCAGGATGTGTTTTGCCTTTAACAAATAATAATTTAATAAATAAAAAACTTGGAACTAGACATAGAGCAGCAATTGGATTATCTGAAAATTCAGATGCATTAATAATAGTAGTATCAGAAGAGACAGGGGTAATATCTTTGGCTGTAAATGGAAGATTAACACGAAACTATGATAAAGAAAAATTAAGAACAATATTGCTAAAAATAATGGCAAATAGGGATTCCAAAAGGGTAAAAACTGCTGGAGAGAAGGTGAAGACATGGATAATGGGAATGAAAAAAGCTTAGTTGTAAAACTAATATGTGTATTATTATCTTTTGTGTTATGGCTGTATATATCTAATGTTGAAAATCCTACAAGAACATCAGATGTAAGAGGTGTTTCAGTAGAGATACTTAATGAAGATACTTTAAGTAATTCAAATCTTTGTATTTCACCAGAGCAGACATTTACCGTTGATTTGAAGTTAGAAGGACCAGCCACTGAAATATATAGTATGAAAAAAAGTAATTTTGTTTTGAAGGCAGATTTAGGTTCATATGCATTAAAAAAAGGAGAAAATTATATACCTGTTCAAGTTGAAAGTTATCCTGAAGGATTAACAATTAAAAACGTGGGAGTCTTAGCAGTAAAAGTAAATATAGAAAGTAAAAAAGATAAAGAAGTAGAAGTATTCTCACAAGTAAAGACAAGTTATAAAAGTGGGGTTAGCCAAACTTCTGTGGATGTTAAACCTAATAAAGTAAAAGTGTCAGGACCAGAAAGTAGTGTGGATAAGGTTTCAAAAGTAGCATTAAAAGGAGAAAGATTAGATATATCTGAAGATATTAATGAGAAATTCAATTTAATAGCTGTAGATGCACAAGGAGATGAAGTTAAAGGTGTTAATTTAAGTGAAAGTGAAGGAACTTTAGCAATAAACACAGGAAATCAAAAAGAGGTACCTATTAAGGCTACATATACAGGAAAATTGAGCGCAAACTTAACACTTGAGGGGACATCTTTATCAAAGAATAATGTTTCAATAATAGGAAGTTATGATCAAATATCTAGTATAGATAGTATTGAAACTGAGGCTATAGATTTATCAAGTATTACTACAAATCAGGATATAAAAGTAAAGTTTAAATTGCCAAAAGGGATTTCAATAGCTAGTGGACAAAATTATGTAGTGGCTACAGTAAAGGTAAAAAGTAATGCAACAACAAATACAACAACAAATGAGAATACAAAAACAAATAATATCATAAACAAAACAATAGATGGTGTACAAGTTAATTTATCAAATAAGAAAAATGAAACATTAAAATATGAAACATCTACAATTAGTATAGAAGTATCTGGATCACAAGATGTATTAAATTCTTTAACAGCATCAAATATATCTGCAACAGCTTCAGTTGCAGATATAGTAGAAGCAGGACAAAAAGATGTTCCTGTGACTATTAGTTTAGTGAATACTGATCAAAGTGTAAAAATTGTAACAAAACCAGAAACGGTAAAAGTTACTGTTAAATAGAAAGTGGCATTGCCACTTTTTTTTATAGTGTGATAAAATAATTATCTAGCAAATAAAAGGGAAGTGTGATAACTATGACTATTAGAATTAATAATATTAACCTAGATATAGATGAATCAAAAGATAATCTTAAGAAAAAAGTATCCAAAGAGCTTAAGATAGAGGAAACGGACATTATAAAATTTAAAATAGTAAGAGAGAGCATAGATGCAAGGAAAAAGGATAATATTAAATTTAGTTACTCTATTGATGTAAAGTGTAATGGAGAAAAGAGAATATTAAAACATGCAAAGTGTAAAGATGCAAAGCTTGAAGAAGATGAATGTTGTGAAAAAATAGTTCATGGAAATAAAATGCTTAATTTTAGACCTATAGTAATAGGATTTGGACCAGCAGGAATATTTTCAGCTTTAACTTTGGCAATGGAGGGGTATAGCCCTATTGTTTTTGAACGTGGAGAAGATGTTGATAATAGAACAAAAACTGTGGAAAGTTTTTGGAAGGGTGAATCTAGTTTAAATTTAGAATCTAATGTTCAGTTTGGAGAAGGTGGAGCAGGTGCTTTTTCTGATGGAAAATTAACTACAAGAATTAAAGATAAAAGATGTGATTTTGTTTTAGAGGAACTTGTAAAATCAGGTGCACCAGAAGAGATAAAATATATAGGAAAGCCACATGTAGGAACTGATATACTTAAAGGTGTTGTGAGAAGTATAAGAGAGGAAATAAAGGCATTAGGAGGAGAAGTACATTTTAATTCTAAGTTGGAAAAAATAAATGTAAAAGAAGGAAAGTTGCAAAGTATAATAGTAAACGGTAATGAAATAAGTTGTGAAGCCTTAATATTAGCTATTGGTCATAGTTCTAGGGATACATATAGTATGCTTTATAATGAGGGAATATTTATGGAGAGCAAGGCTTTTGCCATTGGAGTGAGAATAGAACATCCACAAGAATTAATCAATATAAGTCAATATGGAAAATTTGTAAATCATCCAAGACTTAAGGCGGCAGATTACAAATTAACATATCAAAGTAATAGAACGAATAGAGGGGTATATTCATTTTGTATGTGCCCAGGAGGTGTAGTTGTAGCTGCTGCATCAGAAGAAAATAGACTTGTTTCTAATGGTATGAGTTATCATGCAAGAGATTTAGAAAATGCAAATTCAGCTTTAGTAGTAACAGTTGGACCAAAAGATTTTGAAGGAGAATCACCATTAAAAGGTATGGAGTTTCAAAGATATTATGAAGGATTAGCCTATAACTTAGGTGGAGGAGATTATAAGGCACCAATACAACTTGTAGGGGATTTTATGAAAGATAAAAAAAGTAAAAAGATTGGTTCTGTAGAACCATCATATACAGCTGGATATGAACTTAAAGAAATAAAAGATTGTTTACCTAATTATGTTGTGGATACTTTAAAAGAGGGGATAGTTAAATTTGACACAAGGATAAAAGGGTATGGGATGAATGATGCAATTTTAACAGGGATAGAAACTAGAACTTCAGCTCCAGTAAAAATAAGCAGAAATGAAAATTTGGAAAGTATAAGCACTAAAGGATTATATCCAACAGGTGAAGGAGCGGGATTTGCTGGAGGGATTATATCTGCTGCGGTTGATGGAATCAAGGTTGCAGAGAAAATTATAAGTGAGTATAAAGAAAAATAATTTTTTTAAAAATATTCTGAAAATTTAGCTTTTCAGGATATTTTTTGCTACAATGAAATAAGAATAAATGGAATATTTACGTTTTTGATTGTTACAAAATTAACATGATTGTTAAATTAGTGCGTATATTTATATTATTTTTTATAAATTGCAATATAAAAATTAAGTAAAAACAAATAATTAATAAGAGGTGCATATAAATGAGTAAAAATTTTGATGATTTATTATCAAGGGTAAAAGAATGCAAGAGAAAAAAAGTTTCAGTTGCAGTAGCACAAGATGAGCCAGTATTAGAAGCAATTAAGGCTGCTAAAGAACAAGGTATAGCTGATGCGATATTAGTAGGAGATAAAGAAAAAATAAAAGTTATAGCAGATTCCATAGAGATGGATTTAACTCAATTTGAAGTGATTCATGAACCTGATGCAAAGAAAGCTACACTTTTCGCAATACAATTAGTATCAAGTGGAAGAGCTGATATGGTTATGAAAGGATTAGTAGATACAGCTACATTTTTAAGGAGTGTATTAAATAAAGAAGTTGGACTTAGAACTGGAAAAGTAATGTCACATGTTGCAGTATTTGAAATAGAAGGTTTTGATAGATTAATTTTCTTAACTGATGCTGCATTTAACACTTATCCTGATTTAAAGACTAAAGTTCAAATCTTAGAAAATTCAGTTTATGTAGCTCATGCATGTGGTATAGAATGTCCAAAGGTTGCCCCAGTATGTGCAGTTGAGGTAGTAAATCCAGATATGCCAGCAACAGTAGATGCTTCATTATTATCAAAGATGAATGATAGAGGACAAATAAAAGGATGCATAGTAGATGGACCTCTTGCTCTTGATAATGCATTGTCAGAAGAAGCTGCACATCATAAAGGAATAAAAGGACCTGTTGCAGGACAGGCAGATGTAATAATGCTACCTAATATTGAAACAGCAAATGTTATGTATAAAACTTTAACATATACTTCAAATTCAAGAAATGGAGGAATTTTAGTTGGAACATCAGCTCCAGTTATACTAACTTCAAGAGCAGATAGTTTTGAAACTAAAGTAAATTCAATAGCTTTAGCAGCAGTAGTTGCAGAAACTACAAAATAAATTGAAATATCGGAGGGCGAGATATGTTATATAAACTATTAATTATTAACCCTGGTTCTACTTCAACTAAAATTGGAGTATATGAAGATGAAAAAGAATTATTTGAAGAAACATTAAGACATACCAATGAAGAAATAAAGAGATATGATACAATATATGATCAATTTGGATTTAGAAAAGAAGTTATATTAAATATATTAAAAGAAAAGAAATTTGATTTAAAGACATTAAGTGCTGTTGTGGGTAGAGGTGGAATGCTTAAGCCTGTAGAAGGCGGAACTTATTCTGTAAATGATGCAATGGTAGAAGATTTAAAAGTTGGAGTACAAGGGCCACATGCATCTAATTTAGGAGGAATAATTGCTAGATCTATTGGTGATGAATTAGGAATACCATCTTTTATAGTTGATCCTGTTGTTACTGATGAACTTGCAGATGTAGCTAGAATATCAGGGTCACCTGAACTTCCAAGAAAGAGTAAGTTTCATGCCTTAAATCAAAAAGCAGTAGCTAAAAGGTATGGTAAAGAAAGTGGAAAAGGATATGAAAATTTAAATCTTGTAGTTGTTCATATGGGCGGTGGAGTTTCAGTTGGAGCTCATAATCATGGAAAAGTTGTTGATGTTAACAATGCACTAGATGGAGATGGACCATTCTCTCCAGAAAGAGCAGGAGCAGTTCCAGTTGGAGATTTAATTAAAATGTGTTTCAGTGGAAAATATAGTGAAGTTGAAGCGTATAGTAAGATAGTTGGAAAAGGTGGCTTTGTTGCTTATTTAGATACAAATGATTTTAGAGATGTTGTTGATATGATGGAAAAAGGAAATAAAGAAGCTGAAAAGTTATATGAAGCATTCCTTTATCAATTAACTAAAGCTATTGGAGAAATGTCAGCTGTATTAAAAGGTAAAGTTGATCGAATAGTGCTTACTGGAGGAATTGCTTATTCACCAGTATTAGTACCAGCTTTAAGGGCCAATGTGGAATGGATTGCTCCTGTAACAGTATACCCAGGAGAAGATGAATTATTAGCTTTAGCACAAGGTGCAATTAGAGTTTTAAGTGGAGAAGAAGAAGCTAAAATTTACTAAAATTGACTTTAATAAAGACCATCTTGTTAAGTTTTATAAACAAGATGGTCTTTTAGTATAAAAATTAAGGAGTATATTGCATATTCATGCTTGTTACTATATCGTCTTCGGAATTTATCCAGAAGAGTAGAGCTCTATCATATTTTGGCATTTCAGGATGTTCAGTTAATTGATTATTATATTTATTAATAGAGTCAGATACATAAATCTTAAAGTCGTCTTTAGACATAGTTCTTAGTTCATCAGCTGTTTTATATTCAACTTTAGAATCAACTAGATATATACAAACATTAATTTTGCAGTCTTTGGATAATTTGTATGTCTTTTGTTCTTTGTTATTATCACGTATATAATAGTCGTGCCCCCATGCATCAGATGAAGGACTAAATCCATCTTTAGCATACTCTTTTTGAGCATCACCATTTCTATAAAATTCAGTTTCATTAAATTTTATGAAGGTATCTCCATTCTCCTCATATATACTATCTATAAATCCAATTTTAGATGATTTAACAACTTCCTTTTTTTGTGTTGTAGATATCTTTTGTTTAGCTGATAATTCTTGTTGAGGTAAAGGGCTGTTTGCCTGTTTAACAACCTTTTTTATTGTTAATGTTAAATGTACAGTTCTTCCATATTCATCTATATAACCATCATAAGTAAAAGTGCCAGGGCTTGAAGTATCAATGTTTTTTTGAGGCCACCTGATATTTACTGGATTAGTAATAGTGGCTTCTGGTATATTGGTTTGAGTTGGTAAACTGTAATCAGCTCCTTCAGAAATAGTATTTTCAATCAATATAGGTGAAAAGTTTGATTTTATTTCCTCTAAAACTTTAGACATTGCATCTTTAGATACATTATTATCAATAGCTAATTTTATAATGTAGTAGGCATCGTCAAATCTTTTAGCCTTCATATAATTATCTTTAATCTGAAGGTAAGTGCTTTCATTTGTTTTATCTTTTGAAATAGCTTTTTCGTAAGATGATCTAGCTTCAGGGTATTTTCCAGATTGTAAAAATGCATTTCCTTCTTCAATTAGTTGAAGAAGTTCACTTTTAGCGGAGTTTAAATCTTCCTTAACATTTTTTGCTACGACTATTTCTTTATCTTGTTTTGAGTTACAGCCATATAGTGGAATGACAATAAAAATAGAAAAAATAAATAACAATAAGACCTTTGATAAATAAATTTTTTTCATAAATTTCAACTCCTTGTTAGTTTATACTTATATAATAAATCTGGAATGTTTCTAAAAATAATGAATATGTTTCCAAGTTGTTAACAAGAAAAAATAATTACAAAAGAGTAAAATTTATTTTTACAGTTACTATTTTACCGTTAACAATAGATATACTTCCGCCATGACTAGTCACAATTTGTTTGCTGATATATAGGCCTAATCCACTACTGTAATTATCTGGAGATGAGTTGGTTTTTATAAACGGGTCAAATATTTTATTATATACATTTTCAGGAATCTCTTTTGAACTATTGCTTATTTCTACAAAATAGAAATTTTCTTTGCAGTAGCAATTTACTGAAATAATGTTGCTGTTAAATGAATATTTAATTGCATTATCAATAATGTTTATAAATAATTGCTTAAGTTTATTATGCTGCCCTAAAATAATACCATCTTCAATAGTAGAATTAATGTTTAGTGAGTATTTATTTGCTTTTAAACTCATATCCTCTATTATCTCTGAGATAAGGGGTTTCATATATATTTCACTTATAGCTTCTGATATTTGTGTTTGCCCCTTTGAAACTGTTATTAAGTCTAGTACTAACTTATGAGCGCGATCACTTTCTACATATATTCTTTCAATAGCTCTTTTCTTAAAATCTAGATCATTAACAATGTCATCTTTGAGCATTTCTGAATAGCCAGTTATTGCAGTAAGTGGAGTTTTAAGTTCATGGGTAACATTGTTAAAAAATTCTTCTCTGTGTTTTTCTAAAGTTTCAACTTTTAATTGTTCTTCTTTTATAGTTAGAATCTGTTCTTTAATCTTGTCTTTCATGTTAATAAACTCTTTTGACAAAATTCCTACTTCATCATTATTTTTTGCCTTAATTGAAAAGTTATAATCACCTTCTTCTATTTTTTTTACTCCTTCAGTTAGTACTATAATTGGATGAGTTACTGTAGAAGTAATTAAAAGTGCAGTAAAAAAAATACATAGGAAAATGATAACTTCAGACATAGTGATTAAGTTTATAGTGTTTAGATTACTTAGGTAAATATCATTATATTCCTTTTCTATAGTTAAAGTTCCAAGCTGTATATCATCAATATAAATTGGGTAGGATAATATTCCATATAAACTGGAATTTGCATATTTAATTAATATTATTGCGGGTCCATTTAACGCCTGAGTACTATTTTTATCTATTTCATTTCTAAATTCTGCTGAAGTATTGCTTGCAAGTATTTTATTAGAGTTATCCCTTATTTGAATATTGCAAGAGGTATTTAATGATATATAGCTAACCAAATAATCAGCACCATTTTTAAGTTTATTTTCATTTGATTCAGTGGAACCTAAGGAATTTCTGTATTTAACAGATTCCATAGTACTTTTCATAATTTGAGAGACAGATTCTTTTATAGTATTCTCCATTCTTTCATTTAAAATATTTCTAAAAATGAGATTAAATATAATTCCTGATGTTAATAAAATTGTTCCAATGCCAAGAGTGATTTTTGTTTTAATTTTCATTATTATACCTCATTACATAACCTACAGAAAAAACAGTTTCAATTAGTGATTTTTCGCTTTTATCATCTAATTTACTTCTAAGTCTTCTTACATGAACATCAACAGTTCTTTCATCTCCATCATAATCAAATCCCCAAATTTGAGTTAGTAATGTATCTCTAGAAAATACCTTGTCCTTATTTTTCGATAGGTATTCTAATAAATCATATTCTCTAGGTTTTAGTTTAACTAGTTCATTATTTTTATAAACACATCTACTTTCATAATTAATTTTTATATTATTTGTTAATAAAACAAATTTATCTTCAGATTTATATTTATACTTATCAATTCGTTTTAGAGCATTCTTAACTCTTGCTAAAACCTCTTTTATGTGAAATGGTTTAGTAATATAATCATCAGCTCCAAGTTCTAGTCCCAGAATTTTATCAACTATATCTGTACGAGCAGTTAACATTATTATTGGAATTGAATAAGTTCTAGTAATATCCTTGCATATATCAAAACCACTTTCATCAGGAAGATTTATATCCAATAAAGCAATGGAAGGATTAAAGGTTTTTAATAGCATTCTAGCCTCTTCACCACTAAATGCACTTCGTACAGAGTAACCTTCTGAGCGTAATGCAGATGACAGAATATCATTTATAGACATTTCATCTTCAACAACTAATACTTTATAATCATTATTCATATATGTTTCTCCTTTATAAATTACTAAATTTCCTTTAACATATTAACATATAATTATTGCCAATATTAATATATTTTTAGACTTTTGGAATTAAAAAGACTATGGTGGGCTAATATGATAAAATGTATATAAGTTAATGTTTTATAATATACGAAATATGGAGTGGGAATTATGAGAACTACAGTGAATTCTGAGAATAAGTTAACAATGCTTTCACAAATGGCAAATGATGCAAAATTTCAAGTGCTTGAATATGATAAATTAGAAGGAGCTACTGATTTTGAAACAGCTTTTGGACTTAAGGTTATGAATGAAGCAGGAGTTAAGTTAAGGCAAGTTAGAATAATTTTAGATAATAGTGCTGTAAAGCTTGAAGCAGGAGCTCTAAGCTATATGAAGGGTGATATTTCTATTAAGAATAAAACTGGTGGAATAATAGGACTTGGGAAAAAGTTTATAAATAGTAAGCTTACAGGGGAAGAAATGTTTAAACCAACTTATGAAGGAACAGGAGAAATTTTTTTAGAACCTTCCTTTGGACATTATGCTTTAATTGAATTAGAAGATGAAGAAATAATTGTGGATGACGGTTTGTTTTATGCTTGTGAAGAAGAAATTGAAGTTGGTGCAGCTATGCAAAAGAGTGTATCTTCAATGATATTTGGACATGAAGGGATATGTCAGACAAGTCTTAGGGGAAGTGGAATAATAGTTTTAGAATTACCAGTGCCAGAAACAGAAGTTTTTAAATGTAAATTATATAATGATACAATAAAGGTTGATGGTAATTTTGTTGTACTTAGAACCAACAATGTAAATTTTACTGTAGAAAAATCTTCATCTGTTATAGGAAGTGCTACAAATGGAGAAGGATTGTTAAATGTCTATTCTGGAATTGGAGAAGTATGGCTATTACCAACACAAGGAATTTATTCAGATATAAAAGGAATTGGATTGAATGGTGTAAACAATAGAAATGAGGAAGTGGATAATGAAGTTTAAAGAAAGTGCTCTAAATTAATAAAGTTGTGAATTGAAAAACCTTTAAGTATAATTAGATAGGGATATATGATATATTGATAGGAGTGAAAATATGAGCACTTATGAATCAAAAATAAAAAGTGAAGAAATGGATTTGTTATTTAATTCAATATTAAAACTTGAAAATATAGAAGAGTGTTATAAGTTTTTTGAAGATGTAGCTACAATTAATGAAGTAAAAGCATTAGCTCAAAGAATTCATGTAGCTAAGTTATTAAGTGAGAAAAAAACTTATACTGAAATTGCTGAAATTACAGGGGCTAGCACAGCAACCATAAGTAGAGTAAATAGATGTCTGAATTATGGAAGTGATGGGTATAATATTGTTCTTAAAAGAATGGAAAAAAGATAAAGTTGATATAATTAGTATTAGAGTTTATACTAATGTATAGAAAAAGTAGAATATTATATAATAATATAGTGAGGTATATATATGAGTAGAATGTTTGGAACCGATGGAGTTAGAGGAATTGCTAATTCAGAGTTAACAGCTCAGTTAGCATATAATCTTGGTAGAGCTGGAGCATTTGTTTTAACTGAAGGTGCTCACAAACCAAAGATATTGGTAGGTAAAGATACTAGAATTTCTGGAGATATGTTAGAGGCAGCACTTGTTGCAGGAATATTATCAGTTGGAGCAGAAGCTGTTGTTTTAGGAGTAGTTCCAACTCCAGCAGTTGCACATCTTACAAGAAAATATGGTGCTGATGCTGGTATTATGATATCTGCATCTCATAATCCTGTAGAGTATAATGGAATTAAATTTTTTGATGATAAAGGATATAAATTATCAGATGAATTAGAAGATGAAATTCAAAGTGTAATAGAAAGTGATTTTTATGGAGTACCTAGTCCCGTAGGAGTAGGAGTAGGTAGAGAAACTATTGAGGTTGGTGCATTAGAAGATTACATAGATTTTGCTAAGAGTACAATTGCTGTAAGTTTAGAGGGTGTTAAAGTAGCATTAGATTGTGCTAATGGATCAGCATATAAAGCAGCAGTAAAAGCTTTTAGAGAGTTAGGTGCAGAAGTATATGTAATAAATGATAATCCTGATGGAACTAATATAAATGAAAAATGTGGATCAACTCATCCAGAAGAGTTAATGGAGTATGTAGTTAAAAAGGGTTGTGATATTGGGTTTGCTTTTGATGGAGATGCAGATAGATGTCTTGCAGTAGATGAAAAAGGAAATTTAATAAATGGAGATTTTATTCTAGCACTTTGTGGGAAACATTTGAAAGAAATACATAGATTAAAAGATGATACTATAGTAGTTACTGTAATGAGTAATCTTGGACTTGATATAGCTTGTGAAAAGTTAAACATTTCTACATTAAAGACTAAAGTTGGAGATAGATATGTTCTAGAAGAAATGATTAAAGGGAAATATGTTCTTGGTGGAGAACAGTCTGGGCATATTATATTCTTAGATTATAATACCACAGGAGATGGTTTAGTTACTGCTCTTCAAGTGGCATCTGTAATTAAAAAGGAAAAGAAACAGTTAAGTGATTTGTGTTCTATTATGAAAGAACTTCCTCAGGTACTAGCTAATGCTACTGTTCCTAATAATAAAAAGAATATATATCTAGAAGATGAAGAAATTATAGCTGAGATAAAAAGAATAGAAGGAACTTTACATGGAAAAGGTAGAGTGTTAATAAGACCTTCAGGAACAGAACCATTAGTTAGGGTTATGTTAGAAGGTGAAAATCAAGAAGAAATTGACAAAATGGCGCATAATTTAGCTGATATGATAGTTAAAAAAAGTAAATAATAAAAAGGTCTAATGTGATTTGTCATCACATTAGACCTTTTTATTGATATTATATATGAATGTAATAATATATTTTGAAAATATTAAATATGTTAGCGATAAAAAGTTGGAAAAATTAACGATATAATAAATATTAGGGGAGTTTTTGAGGAAATAAAAATTCAAATCGTAATTTAAATTTAAATAAAATATTAAAATGATAAAAATCTTATTGAAATGTTGACAAAAAGAAAATTGGGGAGTAAAATCTTATCAAAAGCACAACTAAATAGTTCCTAGTATTAATAAATGCAAAGATGGAGAAGGTTATTTGGCATAAAAAAAGTTTAAGAGAGTCAGTGGTTGGTGTGAACTGATACTTTTAGTTAAATAGGTATCACTCCTGAGCAGAGTCCAGAAAACTTTAATAAGTGAGTAAGCGACCTCCGGTGAACAACCGTTATATGTAAGGGTTTGTTAGAACCGAGTATATTATATTTAGGCGGAGTATTATTCCACTTCTTATGATGTATATCATTAGAGTGGTTTTTTTTATACACTATTCAAAGTAATTATTTATTTTAATTAATAGTTCCTTTAATGTAAGGAGGGGGAAAGGATGGAACAGAAACATGTATTATCAGTTCTTGTAAAGAATTCAGCTGGAGTTTTAAGTAGAGTATCAGGGCTATTTTCAAGAAGAGGGTACAATATTGACAGTTTAACAGTTGGAAGAACAGAAGATGAAAAAATTTCAAGAATGACTATTACTTTAAATGGAGACAATGATACTCTTGAGCAAGTGAAAAAACAATTAAATAAATTAGAAGATGTGATTAAAATAATTAATCTCAAAAATAATAACTCAGTATACAGAGAGCTAGTGCTAATTAAAGTAGAGGCTAATGCAGAGAAAAGAGCAGATATTAACGAAATAGTTAAAATATTTAGATGCAAAATCATTGATTTATCAATTGATACATTAACAATTGAACTTACAGGGGATGAAAGTAAGATATCAGCATTAATAAAGCTTATGGAGGAATATGGAATAAGGGAGTTAGTAAGAACTGGGGTAGCTGCTCTTGAAAGAGGAGATAAAACAATAACAAGTTATGATGACTATTCAGATGAAATATAGCTTTAGCAATATAAATAAGCAATAAATAAGGAGGGGCTTTAATGACTGATAGGACTATAAGCATCTTTGATTCAACTTTAAGAGATGGTGCCCAGGGGCAAGGGATTTCATTTTCGTTAGAAGATAAGTTAAAAATAGTTAAAGTATTAGATGATATTGGAGTTACTTATATTGAGGCAGGGAATCCAGGGTCAAATCCCAAGGATATGGAGTTTTTTAAAAGAATTAAAGAAGTAAAGCTGAATAAAGCTAAAATAGCTGCTTTTGGATCAACTAGAAGATCAAAGGCAAAAACAGAAGATGATAAAAATATAAAAAACTTATTATTGGCAGATACAGAGGTTGTGGTGATTTTTGGAAAGACGTGGGGTTTTCAAGTTACAGAAATTTTAAAAACAACACTTGATGAAAATCTAAATATGATAAGTGATACCATTAAATATTTAGTAGATAGGGGCAAGGAAGTAATATTTGATGCAGAACATTTCTTTGATGGTTATAAAGATAATAAAGAATATGCTTTATCAACTATAAAGGTAGCTAAGAAGGCAGGGGCAAATGCAGTTGTATTATGTGATACAAATGGTGGAACACTACCTAATGAAGTTAAAGAAATAACATCAGAAGCAATAAGCAATATAGGGGGCAATGTAGGTATACATTGTCACGATGATATAGGCATGGCAGTAGCCAATTCAATCGTGGCAGCACAAGTTGGGGTGAATCATATTCAAGGAACATTCATAGGAATGGGAGAAAGATGTGGGAATGCAAATCTAAGTACAATACTTCCAACTTTAAAGTTAAAAATGGGGCATGACATAATCAATGATTATAACCTTTCTAAATTAACTAGTGTTGCTAGATTCATAGCAGAAATTTCAAATATAACATTAAAAGATGAAACACCTTATGTAGGAAATTCAGCATTTGCTCATAAGGGGGGAATGCATATAGATGCAGTTTGTAAGGAGTCAAAATCATATGAACATGTGCCACCCGAAAAGGTGGGAAACAAGAGAAGATTCTTAATATCTGAGGTTAGTGGTAAAAGTACTATTTTATCAGAAATTCAGAAAATATTTCCTCAGATATCCAAGGAAAGTAAAGAAGTTCAAATTATAACAGATAGATTAAAAGAATTAGAGTATGAAGGTTATCAATTTGAGGGAGCAGAAGGAACAGTTGAATTAGTTATGAGAAAAATTATAGGTAAGTATAAACCGTTCTTTAAACTAAATCACTTTAAAGTTTTTGCAGAACAACCTTCAGCAAATGCTGAATTTACTTCTTCAGTAATGATTAATGTAACTGTAGATGGTAAGGAAGAAATGAGCGCAGCGGAAGGCGAAGGCCCTGTAAATGCACTTGATAAAGCATTAAGAAAAGCATTGGAGGTATTTTATCCACAGCTAAATGATGTAAGATTAGTGGATTATAAAGTTAGGGTTTTAGACTCAGAAAGTGCTACTGAAGCAAAAGTTAGGGTTTTAATTGAATCTACTGATGGTATAGAAAATTGGAGTACGGTTGGAGTATCTAGAGATATAATTCAAGCCAGTTGGATAGCTCTGGTGGACTCAATAGAATACAAACTAATAAAAGATATAGAAAGAAAAGTAAAAACATATTTTTAGGAGATGATTATAAAATGGGAATGACGATGACACAAAAAATTTTAGCAGCTCATGCAGGCTTAGAAAGTGTAAAAGCGGGCCAATTAATTGAAGCAAACCTTGATTTAGTATTAGGAAATGACATTACAACACCTGTAGCTGTTAATGAATTTTCTAAATTTGGTGTGGATAAGGTGTTTAATAAAGAAAAAATAGCTATTGTACCTGATCATTTTACACCAAATAAAGATATAAAAGCAGCTGAACAAGTAAAATATATTAGAGAATTTGCTAATGAAAAGGAAATTGTTAATTTTTTTGAAGTTGGAGAAATGGGTATAGAACATTGCTTAATTCCTGAAAAAGGGTTAGCAGTTGCAGGAGATGTAGTTATAGGAGCAGATTCACATACTTGTACTTATGGAGCACTTGGAGCTTTTTCAACTGGAATAGGGTCAACGGATATGGCAGCAGGTATGGCTACTGGAAAATGTTGGTTCAAGATTCCTTCAGCACTTAAATTTGTACTTAAAGGTAAACCAGCAAAATGGGTTAGTGGAAAGGATATAATTTTACACATAATAGGTATGATTGGTGTTGATGGGGCACTATATAAGTCGATGGAATTTGTAGGAGATGGATTAGAATATCTTTCTATGGATGATAGATTTACTATGGCTAATATGGCAATAGAAGCTGGTGGGAAAAATGGAATTTTTCCAGTAGATGAAAAGACAGAAAAATATTTAAAAGAACATGCAATCAGGGAGTGGAAGAAGTATGAAGCTGATGAAGATGCTGAATATGATGAAGTTTATGAAATAGATTTAAGCACATTAAGACCAACAGTATCATTTCCTCATTTACCAGATAACACAAGAACAATTGATAATGTTGGAGATGTAACTATAGATCAAGTTGTTATTGGATCGTGCACAAATGGAAGAATGTCAGATTTAAGAATGGCAAGAGATATTATAAAGGGGAGAAAAGTTAAAAAGGGAATTAGATGTATAGTATTCCCAGGAACACAAAAGATTTATCTTCAAGCTTTAGAAGAAGGAATTATAAAAGATTTAGTAGAAGCAGGAGCCGTTGTCTCAACACCAACTTGTGGACCTTGTTTAGGAGGACATATGGGAATTTTGGCAAAGGGTGAAAGAGCTGTATCAACAACTAACAGAAACTTTGTTGGAAGAATGGGGCATGTTGAATCAGAAGTTTACTTAGCAAGTCCAGCAGTTGCAGCAGCATCAGCATTAACAGGAAAAATTACAGATCCAGAGTTGGTTTAAGGGGGATATAAATAATGATAGTAACAGGTAAAGTTTTTAAATATGGAGATAATGTAGATACAGATGTAATAATACCAGCGAGATACTTAAATACATCAGATCATAAAGAGCTTGCAGCTCATTGTATGGAAGATATAGATTTGGGTTTTGTTAAAAATGTTCAAGATGGGGATATTATTGTAGCAAATAAAAATTTTGGTTGTGGGTCTTCGAGAGAGCATGCTCCTATAGCAATTAAAGCATCTGGAGTAAGTTGTGTTATAGCTTCAACTTTTGCAAGAATTTTCTATAGAAATGCAATTAACATAGGTTTACCAATACTTGAATGTGAAGAAGCAGTAGAGTCCATTGAAGCAGGGGATAAATTAGAAGTTGATTTTTCAACAGGTGAAATAAAGAATTTAACAAAAAATGAAATATATAAAGGTGAAGCTTTCCCAGAATTTATGCAAAAAATTATAGATAATGATGGCTTAGCTGGATATATAAGAAATAGAAAATAAGAAATATAAATAAGCAATTAAAAAAACAGGGGGTTAAGAAATATGAAATATAATGTAGCAGTTATACCTGGAGATGGAATAGGTCCTGAAGTTATTAATGAAACAATAAAGGTATTAAATTTAGTGGGAGAAAAGTCAGGTAATGATTTTGAATATAAGTATTTACTAGCAGGAGGGTGTGCTATAGATAAACTTGGAACACCACTTCCACAAGAAACTTTAGATGAATGTAAAAAAAGTGATGCAGTTTTACTTGGGGCAGTTGGTGGACCTAAATGGGATGATCCAGATGCTAAGATAAGACCAGAACAAGCTCTTTTAGGACTAAGAGGGGAATTAGGACTTTATTGTAACTTAAGACCAGCAGTTTTATATACTCCATTAAAAGATGCATCACCACTTAAGGAAAGTATCATAGGAGATGGAATAGATATTCTTGTAGTTAGAGAATTAACTGGGGGAATCTATTTTGGAGAAAGAGGAAGATGTATAGATAATGGAGTTTCTGCAGCATATGATACTGAAAAATATAATGAAGATGAGATAAGAAGAATTGCAAAAATTGGCTTTGAATCAGCTATGAAGAGAGATAAGAGACTTACATCTGTAGATAAAGCTAATATACTTGAAAGTTCTAGATTATGGAGAAAAGTTGTAGAGGAAGTTGCTAAAGACTATCCAGAAGTAAAAGTTGATCACTTATACATTGATAATACAGCAATGCAACTTGTAAGAGATCCAAGGCAATTTGATGTAATAGTAACTTCAAATATGTTTGGAGATATATTATCAGATGAAGCTAGTATGATTACAGGGTCTATAGGAATGCTTCCATCCGCTTCACTTGGAGAAAATAGTTTTGGAATGTATGAACCAATACATGGTAGTGCACCTGATATTGCAGGAAAAGGTATTGCCAATCCACTTGCAACTATTCTTTCAGGAGCTATGATGCTTAGAAATACCTTCAATTTAGAAGAGGAAGCTAAGATTATAGAAAAAGCTGTTCAAGAAGTTCTTGAAGAAGGATACAGAACAGGGGATATTATGAGTGAAGAAATGAAACTTGTTGGAACAGAAGAAATGGGTAAACTTGTTATGAATAAAATTGAGAAAGGGATGTAAATTTATGAGAAGTGACAGTGTAAAAAAGGGTCCTTCTAGGGCACCTCACAGGTCTCTTTTTAAAGCAGCAGGACTAACTGAGGAAGAATTAGATAGACCATTAATTGGAGTAGTAACATCACAAAATGATATAATACCAGGTCATGTTCATTTAAATCAAATAGTTGAAGGGGTAAAAAAAGGTGTGCTTATGTCAGGTGGAACTCCTTTAGTGTTCCCAACTATTGGGGTATGTGATGGAATTGCCATGGGGCATGAAGGAATGAGGTATTCATTAGTAACTAGAGAACTTATTGCAGATACTATCGAATGTATGGTAAAAGCTCATGGATTTGATGCATTAGTACTTATACCAAACTGTGACAAGATTGTTCCAGGAATGATGATGGCAGCTTTAAGACTTAACATTCCAGCAGTGATAGTAAGTGGTGGACCAATGCTTCCAGGAAAGTTTAAAGATGGAGATGTTTCTTTAACAACTGTATTTGAAGCAGTTGGGGCCTTTGAAAATGGGACTATGCTAGAAGCTGATCTTAAAGAATTGGAAGATAAAGCGTGTCCAACATGTGGCTCATGTTCAGGTATGTTTACAGCAAACTCAATGAACTGTTTATCAGAAGTCTTGGGATTGGCATTGCCTGGAAATGGAACAATACCAGCAGTTTATTCTGAGAGAATAAGGCTTGCAAAACAATCTGGGATGGCAGTTATGAATCTTTTAGAAAAAGATATAAAGCCAAGAGATATAGTAACTAAAAAATCAATAGAAAATGCATTAGGTGTAGAAATGGCACTTGGATGTTCATCAAATTCAGTTTTACATTTAACTGCAATAGCTAATGAAGCTAAACTTCCAATAAATTTAGATATTATAAATGAGGTTTCAGCTAAAGTACCAAATCTTTGTCGTTTGGCACCTGCATCTCAAGTGCATATTATTGATTTATATTATGCAGGAGGAATTAGTGCTGTAATTAATGAACTTTCAAAGAAAAATCTTATTAATCTTGACTGTATGACAGTAACCGGAAAGACGCAAGGTGAAAATACTAAAGGAAAATATGTTAAGGATTATAACGTAGTTATGCCTATAGATAAGCCATATAGCAAAACTGGAGGTGTAGCAATTCTTAGAGGAAATCTTGCTATAGATGGAGCTGTTGTAAAAAGATCAGCAGTTGCACCAGAAATGCTTAAACATGAAGGACCAGCTAAGGTATTTGATTCAGAAGAAGAATCTATTGAAGCTATCATGGATAAGAAAATAAAATCTGGTGATGTTGTTGTAATAAGATATGAGGGGCCAAAGGGAGGACCAGGAATGAGAGAAATGTTATCACCAACATCAGCAATAGCTGGTATGGGACTTGATAAAGAGGTAGCTCTTATTACAGATGGAAGATTTAGTGGAGCAACAAAAGGGGCTTCCATTGGGCATGTATCACCAGAGGCAGCTGAAGGTGGAATCATAGCTTTAGTTGAAGATGGAGATATTATTTCAATAGATATAGAAAATGGTAAATTAGAACTTAGAGTTTCGGATAATGTTCTTGAAGAAAGAAGAAAGCAATTAAAACCATTTGAACCAAAAGTTAAAGAAGGTTATTTAGCTAGATATTCAAAGCTAGTTAGCTCAGCTAGTACAGGAGCTGTGTTTAAGTAATAGTAATGATAAATTAAGGTGTAGAGACTTAATATATAAGTCATTTTTTATGAAAAAAGGAGGGGGCTAGATGATATTAACGGGATCTGATATAGTAATTAAATCTATTATAGATGAGGGAGTGGATCTAGTCTTTGGATATCCAGGTGGTCAAGTAATTAACCTTTATGATTCATTATACAAATATCAAGATGAGATAAAACATGTTTTAACATGTCATGAACAAGGAGCAGCTCATGCAGCAGATGGGTATGCAAGAGCAACTGGAAAGGTTGGTGTATGTATTGCTACATCAGGGCCAGGTGCTACAAACTTAGTAACTGGAATTGCAACAGCGTATATGGATTCTATTCCACTTGTTGCAATTACAGGGAATGTTCCTATGCATTTATTAGGAAAAGATAGTTTTCAAGAAGTTGATATAACAGGAATTACTATGCCAATAACTAAGCATAATTATATTGTAAAAGATATAAATAAACTTCAAGATGTAATTAGTGAAGCTTTTTATATTGCTAAAGAAGGTAGACCAGGGCCAGTTTTAATTGATATTCCTAAAAATATTCAGATTGAAAAAACTGAATATAAAAACAAAAAGTTATGGAATATTGAAAGAAAAGAATTCACTATTAAAGAAGAGAAGATTGAACAGGCAATAGATTTAATAAATAAAGCAAAGAAACCATTTATATATGTTGGTGGAGGAGCTGTGTCAGCAGATTGTTGTAGTGAAGTTTTAGCTTTAGCAGAAAAGATAAATGCACCTATTTGCACTTCTTTAATGGGGATAGGAGTGGTTCCTAAAAATCATCCATTATATACAGGGATGATTGGTATGCATGGAACTAAAGCATCTAATATAAGTGCAACAAAAAGTGATTTGTTTATAGCTTTAGGAGCTAGGTTTTCAGATAGAGTAGTGGCCAATGGAGATAACTTAAGTAATGCAAAAATACTTCATATTGATGTGGATCCAGCAGAAATTAATAAAAATGTTAAAGTTGATTTATCTGTTATTGGGGATTTGAAAAGTGTTTTAGATAGAATAGTTCCTAAAATTAATGAGAGCAAAAATGAGGAATGGTTAAATAGTGTGGAACACTTGAAAAGTTTGAATGCATATAAGAAGGATGAAAGGCAAGAGTTGACTCCAGAATATTTCTTTGAGGTATTAAATTCTTTAGATGATGGTAATTTAATAATTTCAACAGAAGTTGGGCAACATCAAATGTGGACAGCACAATATTTTAATTTTTCAAAGCCTAGAACATTTATATCCTCAGGAGGACTTGGAACTATGGGCTTTGGACTTGGAGCTTCAATTGGAGCTCAATTTGGAAGGCCTAGAAATAAAGTTATCAATATAGCTGGGGATGGAAGTTTCATGATGAATTGCCAGGAGTTAGCTACAGCTGTTAAAAATAATTTACCTATAGTTGTTGTCGTTATGAATAATAATGTTTTAGGTATGGTTAGACAATGGCAAACATTATTTTTTGATGGCAGATATTCAAATACAACTTTAGATAGGCAAACAGATTTAGTAAAACTTGCAGAAGCTTTTGGAGCAACTGGATATAGGGTTGAAGAAAGAAATCAACTAGAAGAGATATTGAAAAAATCTTTAGATAGCACAAATCCAGTTCTTATAGATTATAGAATTGATTATGATAAAAAAGTATTTCCAATGGTTGCACCAGGTGCACCAATTCATCAAATAATATGTGAAGAAGATATTTAAATTTTAGGAGGAAAAGAAAATGGTAAAAATGTATTATGAAAAGGACACAAATTTGGATTATTTAAAAGGAAAGAAGGTTGCTATAATTGGTTATGGTAGTCAAGGGCATGCACATGCATTAAATTTACATGATAGTGGAATAGATGTTGTTGTTGGTCTATACAATGGAAGTAAGTCTTGGGAAGTTGCTGAGAATGATGGATTAAAAGTTGCAACAGTTCCAGATGCAGTTAAGGAAGCGGATATTACAATGCTTCTTGTACCAGATGAAAAGCAAGCAGCAATATATAAGGAACAAATAGCACCATATTTAGAAGCAGGAAATGCATTAGTATTTGCACATGGATTTAATATTAATTTTTGTCAAATAGTTCCGCCTGCAGATGTAGATGTATTTATGGTTGCACCAAAGGGACCAGGACATATGGTTAGAAGAACATATACAGAAGGATCAGGAGTTCCATGTTTAATAGCCGTTCA
Organism: Clostridium sp. SHJSY1; assembly: GCF_031626875.1. Classification (NCBI taxonomy): domain Bacteria; kingdom Bacillati; phylum Bacillota; class Clostridia; order Eubacteriales; family Clostridiaceae; genus Clostridium; species Clostridium sp. SHJSY1. The sequence goes on along the minus strand of NZ_JANDMF010000037.1, from coordinate 11,411 downwards.
TCAAGATGCAACAGGAAATGCTAAAGATTTAGCTTTAGCTTATGCTAATGGAGTTGGAGGTGCTAGATCAGGAGTACTTGAAACTACTTTCAAGGATGAAACAGAAACTGATTTATTTGGAGAACAAGCAGTTCTTTGTGGAGGTGTTACAGCATTAATAAAGGCTGGTTTTGAAACTCTAGTTGAAGCTGGGTATGCTCCAGAAAATGCTTATTTTGAATGTATGCATGAAATGAAGTTAATTGTAGACTTAATGTATCAAGGAGGAATGGCTACAATGAGATATTCAATTTCTGATACAGCAGAGTATGGTGATTATATGATAGGTGATAGAATAATTACTGAAGAAACTAAGAAGGAAATGAAAAAAGTTCTTACTGAAATTCAAGATGGTACATTTGCTAGAAACTGGCTAATGGAGAATAAGGTTGGTAGACCAAACTTCCTTGCAAAGAGAAGAATGGAAGCAGAACATCCAATAGAAAAAGTTGGTGCTGAATTAAGAGGCATGATGAGTTGGATAGATAAAAAGTTAGACTAATATAAAAGTCCTGCAATTTGCAGGACTTTTTTTTATGAGGTGAATTGTTTAGCTTAACTAACTAAAATCGTTTACTGAAGAATGGAATGTGAAGAAAAAGTGAAGTTTTTAATAAAAAAGTTGCAAATTTATATAGGAATGATTATTATATTAGTTAGTTAGCTAAATAAATTTGGAGGTGAAGATGATTTTGACTACTGAAGAATCAGTACAAGATGTTTTCTTTAAAGCAGTGAGATTAGCTTTTGCTAGAAGTCATGTTTTACTAGGGGAGAAAGGTATTCATCCAGGTCAACAACATCTATTAATTAGATTGTTTAAGAAAAATGGGCAAAGTCAGAAAGATCTTGCTAAAAACATGAGTGTAAAACCAGCAACAATAACTGTTATGCTTACTAGAATGGAGAAGAGTGGGCTTATAGAGAGAAAAAAAGATGAAAATGACCAGAGAGTTACTAGAATTTTCATAACGGAAAAAGGTCAAGAGGTATGTAAAGAAGCAAAAAAGATTGCTAAACAAGTTGAGGAAGAATGTTTTGAAAATTTTACTATTGAAGAAAAAGTAGTATTTAGAAGATTGCTAATACAAATAAGAGACAATCTAACTAAGGATTGCCCTAATATTAAGTGTGAGTAAAAGATGGGGGATGTAAAAATATATGTTGAAAATGATAAAGTATATGAAAAAGTCAGCATTATCAGTTATAGCAATAATAGCATTATTGGTATTACAAGCCGTATGTGATCTTGCATTACCAGATTATACATCAAACATAGTTAATGTAGGTATACAACAACATGGAATTGAAAATTCTGTACCAGAAGTAATATCTAAAAGCGATTTAGATAATCTACTTACATTCATGAATGATGAAGATAAAGATGAGGTTTTAGACAATTATAATTACTTAGATAAAGCTTCACAAGCTACAAAGAAAGATGTTTCAGGAGATGAACCTGCATATGAGTTAAAGACTCAAAATGAGGATACTATAAATAAACTAAATAATATATTTAGTAAACCAATGTTAGTTGTTTCTGTTTTAACTAAAGATAGTGAAGAGACAGCTTCAATGAAAGAACAAATGATAGCTAATTTTCCACCACAGATGGTAGCAGCAGCAAATGGAGATGTTTTAAAGATTTTTTCAATGCTACCAAAAGATCAGATGGGAAAAGTTAGAGATGAAATTAATAATAAGTTTCAGGATATGCCAGATACAATAATAAGTCAAGGTGCAGTGTCTTATGTAAAAGACATTTATGATGATTTAGGAATAGATACAGATGGTATTCAAAAGAAATATATTATTATTGCAGGTGCTCAAATGCTTGGAATAGCACTTATAAGTATGATTGCAACAGTTGCAGTTGGTTTCTTAGGAGCTAGAGTAGCAGCTAAACTTGGAAGAGATCTTAGAAGTAAGGTATTTAGAAAAGTTGTTAATTTTTCAAATACAGAACTGGATAAGTTCTCAACAGCATCATTAATTACACGTAGTACTAATGATATTCAGCAAATTCAATTATTGATGGTAATGATTCTTAGAATAGTCTTTTATGCACCAATACTTGGACTTGGTGGAGTGATAAAAGTATTAAATACAAATACATCAATGGCATGGATTATAGGAGTGGCGGTATTAGTTCTTTTAGCAGTAATATTATTGTTATTTGCAATTGTAATGCCTAAGTTTAAAGCAGTACAAAAACTTGTGGATAAATTAAACTTAGTTACTCGTGAAATTTTAACAGGTATATTAGTAATTCGTGCTTTCAATACAGAGAAACATGAAGAAGAAAGATTTGATGAAGCTAATAAAAATTTAACTAAAACAAATTTATTTGTAACAAGAACAATGTCACTTATGATGCCAGTTATGATGCTTATAATGAATGCTATCACAGTACTTATAGTATGGAATGGATCACATAGTGTTAATGATGGAACTATGCAGGTTGGGGATATGATGGCATTTATAACTTATACTATGCAAATCATAATGTCATTCTTAATGATATCTATGGTGTCTATAATGCTTCCTAGAGCTTCTGTATCAGCTGGGCGTATAGAAGAAGTATTGCAAACTGACTTCATTATAAAAGATCCTAAAGAAAAGAAGGCATTTGATTTAACTAAAAAAGGTATAGTTGAATTTAAAAATGTTAGTTTTAGATATCCAAATGCAGATGAGGATGTAATAGAAAATATATCATTTACAGCGAAACCAGGGCAAACTACTGCTTTTATAGGTAGTACTGGTAGTGGTAAATCAACTTTAATAAATTTGATACCTAGATTTTATGATGTAACTAATGGTGAGATATTAATAGAGGGAATTAATATTAAAGATGTACCTCAAAAAGAATTAAGAGAAAAAATTGGATATGTTCCACAAAAGGGAGTATTGTTTTCAGGAACAATAGAGTCTAACTTAAAATATGGTAAGAAAGATGCAACTGCAAGTGAAATTGAAAAGGCAGCTGCAATAGCTCAAGCAACTGAATTTATTACATCAAAACCAGAAGCATTTGAAACAGAAATTTCACAAGGGGGAACAAATGTATCTGGAGGACAAAAGCAAAGACTATCTATAGCAAGAGCCATAGCAAAAGATCCAGAAATATATATATTTGATGATAGTTTCTCAGCACTTGATTTTAAAACTGATGCAACATTAAGAAAAGCATTAAAAAATGAAACTTCAAATAGCACAGTATTTATAGTAGCACAGAGAATAAGTACAATTTTAAATGCAGAGCAAATTATAGTTTTAGATGAAGGTAAGGTAGTAGGAATAGGAAATCATAAAGAGCTTCTAAATAATTGTGAAGTATATAAGCAAATAGCTTTATCACAGCTTTCAAAGGAGGAGCTAGAAAATGAGTAATAGTGAAAAAAATAATAGAAGAAAAGGTCCTATGGGTATGGGTAGAGGCCCAATGGGAGGAAATGTAGAAAAAGCAAAGAACTTTAAAGAAACTATGAAAAATCTTATGACTTACCTTAAGCCATATACATTGTCAATAATAATAGTTGTTATATTTGCAGTAGGTAGTACAATATTTACTATAGTTGGACCAAAGATATTAGGAAATGCAACAACAGAAATATTCAATGGACTAGTATCAAAAACAACTGGAGCTGAAGGTGCTGGTATTGATTTTGATAAAATAGGAAAAATACTGCTAAACTTATTAGGTTTATACTTAGTTAGTGCATTATTATCTTTTATACAAGGATTTATAATGAGTGGAGTTACACAAAAGGTTTCATTTAATCTAAGAAAAGAACTTGCAGAAAAGATAAATAGAATGCCACTTAAGTATTTTGATACAAGAACTCATGGTGAAGTTTTATCAAGAGTTACAAATGATATAGATACAGTGAGTCAAAATTTAAATCAAAGTATGACTCAAATGATTACATCAGTTGCTATGATTATTGGTGTATTAGGAATGATGCTATCAATAAGTATACCTATGACTATTGCTGCATTGTTGATATTACCTATTTCAATGGGGTTAATAGGTGCCGTTGTTAAAAAGTCTCAAAAATACTTTAAGTCTCAACAAGAATATTTAGGACATGTAAATGGTCAAGTTGAAGAAGTATATGGTGGACATAATATAGTTAAAGCTTTTAATGGTGAAGAAGAAGCAGTAAAGGAATTTGATAAATACAATAATACATTGTATGATTCAGCTTGGAAGTCACAATTCTTATCAGGAATGATGATGCCTATTATGACATTTGTAGGTAATATTGGGTATGTTATGATATCAATACTTGGTGGATGGCTTGCAGTTAAAAAGGCTATTGAAGTTGGCGATATATTATCATTTGTTCAATATGTAAGAAGTTTTACTCAACCTATAGCCCAAGTAGCTCAAATTGCTAACTTAATGCAATCAACAGCAGCTGCTGCTGAAAGAGTTTTTGAATTTATAGCTGAAGATGAAGAAGAACAAACTGTTCCAAATCCAGTTTCACCAAATGGACTAGAAGGTAGAGTTGATTTTAAAGATGTTCACTTTGGATACAATCCAGAAAAGACAATAATAAATGATTTTACAGCTAATATTAAACCAGGGCAAAAAGTTGCAATAGTTGGGCCTACAGGTGCAGGAAAAACTACAATAGTTAAGCTTTTAATGAGATTCTATGATATAAACAGTGGGGATATATTAATAGATGGACACAGTATAAGAGATTTTAACCGTGGAGAATTAAGAGAACTATTTGGAATGGTGCTTCAGGATACTTGGTTATTTAATGGAAGTATTAGAGAAAATATAAGATATGGTAAATTAAATTCAACAGATGAAGAAGTTATAGAAGCAGCTAAGGCGGCCCATGTTCATCATTTTGTAAAAACATTACCTGATGGATATGATATGGAATTAAATGAAGAAGCTAGTAATGTATCTCAGGGACAAAAACAATTGTTAACTATAGCTCGTGCAATACTTGCAGATCCTAAGATACTAATACTAGATGAAGCAACAAGTTCAGTAGATACAAGAACAGAAGTATTGATACAAAAGGCTATGGATAATCTAATGGCAGGAAGAACAAGTTTTGTAATAGCCCATAGATTATCAACTATTCGTGATGCTGATTTAATTCTAGTTATGAAAGATGGAGATATAATAGAGCAGGGAAATCATCAGGAGTTATTAGCTGCTGGAGGATTCTATTGTGATCTATATAATTCTCAATTTGAGAAAACAGAAATAGCTTAATATGAATTATGTTTACATCTTACTATGTGGAGATGGATCTTTATATACTGGATGGACAAATAATTTAGAGAAAAGATTTAAAGATCATTACAATGGTAAGGGGGCCAAGTATACTAGAGGCAGAGGCCCCCTAAAGATTGTCTATTTTGAAGTTTTTGAAAATAAAGTAGATGCAATGAAGCGAGAGTATGCTATTAAGAAGCTTAAAAGAGAAGAAAAAGATAATTTAATAAAAAAATTCAAATAACATGTTGACATTGATTAAGCAAGGTGTATAATTATATTAATTTAATAAATAAGTTTATCTTATTAAGAGTGGTGGAGGGACTGGCCCTTTGAAGCCCAGCAACCTGTAATTTTATTACGTGGTGCTAAATCCTGCAGGTTTATCCTGGCAGATAAGAGGAATCGATAGTCTCATTATGACTATGTATATTGACTAATTTCAGTCGCTTCTTATATAAAGAAGTGACTTTTTTTATTTTATTAAGAAAGAGGGGCTAATTATGACTTTAAAATTTCAAACAACAGCAGTAAGAGGCGCATCAGGTGGAGATAAACATACTGGGGCAATAAGTTTTCCAATTTATCAAAGTGCAACATTTAAACATCCTGGACTAAACGAAAGTACTGGATATGATTACTCTAGACTTCAAAATCCAACAGTAGAAGAATTAGAAAAGACTGTAGCTTTATTAGAAAATGGAAAACATGGATTAGCATTTTCAACAGGATTAGCAGCTATAAACTGTATCGTGCATCTTTTTAAAGCTGGTGATCATGTAGTTATTTCAGAAGATCTATATGGAGGGACATTTAGACTGTTTAATAATATATATAGGGAGCTTGGGATAGAATCAACATTTGTAGACACTAGAAATCTTGTAGCTGTAAAAGATGCAGTTAAAGAAAACACTAAAGGTATATTAATAGAAACTCCATCTAATCCGTCATTAAGAGTTACAGACATAAGAGGTATTAGTGAAATAGCTAAAGAAAATGATTTGATTTTTATTGTAGATAATACTTTTTTAACTCCATATTACCAAAAACCACTAGATCTTGGGGCAGATTTAATAATACACAGTGGAACAAAATATTTAGGTGGACACAATGATGTATTAGCTGGCTTAATAGTAGCAAAAAATGATAGATTTATTGAAAGATTAAGATATATTAATATGTCTACAGGAGCAACTTTAGGAGCTTTTGAAGCATGGTTAATTTTAAGAGGTATAAAAACCTTACATATACGATTAGATAGAGCTCAAGAAAATGCTATAACGATTGCAAAGTGGTTAAAGAATCAAGAAGAAATTTCAGATGTATATTATGTTGGATTAAAAGAACATGAAGGATATGAAATAAATAAATCACAAAGTACAGGATTTGGTACAACTTTATCTTTTAGGGTTAAAGATAAGGAACTAGTAGAGAAGATATTAGGAGGAGTAGAAGTTGTTTCTTTTGCAGAAAGTTTAGGAGGAGTAGATACGTTAATAACTTATCCATTTACACAAACTCATAGTGAAATACCAACTGATCTTAGAAAAAGGATTGGGGTAGATGAATGTTTATTAAGATTATCAGTTGGAATAGAAAATGTTGAAGATATATTAAATGATTTAAAGAAAGCAATTAAGGGGGAATAAATATGAGAATAGGAACAAAGTTAATACATTCAGAAGGTAGTATAGATACAAATACAGGGGCATTAAGCACACCAGTATATCAGACATCAACTTTTCATCAGTTTGATATAGATAACTTTGGAAAATATGATTATGCTAGATCAGGAAATCCAACTAGAGATGTTTTAGAAAATCTGATAGCAGAACTTGAGGGAGGAGATAAGGGGTTTGCATTTTCTTCTGGAATGGCAGCTATTTGTTCAGTATTAAGTATATTTTCTGCTGGAGATCATATTGTTATATGTGGTGATGTTTATGGAGGAACTTATAGGGCTGTAACAAAGCTATTTTCAAGATTTAATATAGAGCATACATTTGTTGATGCAAGTGATCTTAATGAAATAAAATCTGCTATAAAAGAAAATACTAAGTGCTTATATTTAGAGACACCATCTAATCCGTTGTTAAAGATAACAGATATTAAAGGAGCAGTTAAAATAGCTAAAGAAAAAGATATTATAGTAGTTGTTGACAATACCTTTATGTCTCCATTATTACAAAGACCTATAGAGCTTGGAGTAGATATTGTAGTTCATAGTGCTACTAAGTTCCTTGGAGGGCATAGTGATGTTATAGCTGGATTAGTTGTTACAAAGAATAAAGAATTAAGCAAAGAAGTCAAGCAAATTCAAAATACATTTGGAGCAGTTTTAGGGCCACAGGATTGTTGGTTACTTATTAGAGGGATAAAGACATTAAAAGTTAGAGTATTAGAATGTCAAAGAAATGCAGAAATATTGGTTGATTGGCTAAAGAATAGGACTGAAATTGAAATTGTGTATTATCCTGGGCTTGAAGGACATCCTGGAAGAGAACTTCATTTATCTCAATCTTATGGTGGAGGAGCAGTATTATCATTTAAATTTAAAAGTTTAGAAAAAACAAAAGATTTCCTAAATAATGTAGAGAATGTTGGAGTTGCAGTGAGTCTTGGTGGAGTTGAAACTATAGTATCATATCCAGTTAAAATGAGCCATGCTGCGATTCCAAGGGAAGAGAGAGAAAAACTTGGTGTAACAGATACTTTAATAAGAGTTTCAGCAGGACTTGAAGATATTGAGGATTTAATTCAAAGTTTTGAAAAAGCAATAAGTTAATATATTATATATAAAACATGGAGGTAATGCAATTTGTTTGTGCAAAATTCCATGTTTTTTATTTTAGAAAAAAATAATGTGTTTTTTTTATTAAAGATGTTGACAATAATAATAATAAAAGATAATATATACACATAATATAAATTGTACGCAATTAAATTTAAATAAATTGAATTTAAAGAAATTAAATTTAGGAGGAATAACAATGAGTTTTTATGATTTTTCAGCAAAGAAGATAGACGGGCAAGAGATTAGCATGGAGGAATACAAAGGAAAAGCAGTAATAGTAGTTAATACTGCTAGTAAGTGTGGATTTACAGGACAATATGAAGATTTAGAGAAATTATATAAGAAATACAATAATAGAGGTCTTGAAATATTAGGATTTCCTTGTAATCAATTTGCAGAACAAGAACCAGGAAGCAATCAAGATGTACAAAACTTTTGTAAGTTAAACTATGGAGTTACATTTCAATTATTTGAAAAAACAGATGTAAGAGGTGCTTCAGCACATCCATTATTTAAATTCTTGAGTGAAGAAGTTCCTTTCAAGGGATTTGATTTAAATCATCCAAGTGGAAATTTATTAAATGGTGTACTGCAAGAAAAATTTCCAGAATATTTAATAGGAAATTCTATTAAGTGGAACTTTACAAAATTTTTAATTGATAGAGAAGGAAATGTAGTTAGTAGATTTGAGCCTACAACAGAACCACAAGATATGAAATCAAAAATTGAAGAATTATTATAATTAGAATAAGTAGTTAATGCTTTTTCAAAAATTCAGATATTAAACAAATATATAAACACATTTTAGTTTTATTATGAATTTTTGAAAAGCATAATTGGTATATGGAGGATAAGATGAAAGATTTATATGATATAGCAATAATAGGTTCAGGACCAGCTGCTATTTCAGCAGCAATAAATGCTAAAATAAGAAATAAAAAATTTATTTTATTTGGACAAGAGGGATTTAGTGAAAAACTATCAGTAGCACCTAAGATACAAAACTATCTAGGTTTGCCTGATATAACAGGGAAAGAATTAGGAAACAGATTTAGAGAGCATAGTGAGCAAATGGGAGTAGAATTAACAAAAGAAAGAATAAATAATGTCTATGCCATGGGGAGTCATTTTGTCTTAATATCAGATGCAAAATCTTACAACGCTAAAAGTGTCATTATAGCAACTGGAGTTCAATATGGAAGAGCGATAAGGGGAGAAATGAACTACCTTGGAAAGGGTGTTGGATATTGTGCTACTTGTGATGCTCCTTTATATAAAGGAAAGGTTGTAACAATTATTGGATATAACAAAGAAGCAGAAGAGGATGCAAATTTTGTTAGTGAATTAGCTTCAAAAGTATATTATATACCTATGTATAAAGAGGAGCCAAAGATTAATTCAAGCATAGAAATAATAAGAGATATACCGTTAGAAATATTAGGTGATGGTACAAAAGCAAATGGAATTAAATTGAAAAATTTCGAAATAGAAAGCGATGGAATATTTGTGATGAAGGATAGTATTCCACCAGATCAATTAGTACCTGGACTATTAGTAGAAAATAACCATATAAAAACTGATAGGCTAATGCAAACCAATTTAGCAGGATGTTTTGCTGCAGGGGATTGTGTTGGGAAGCCATATCAATATCTTAAAGCTGCAGGAGAAGGACAAGTTGCAGCATTATCAGCAGTATCTTATTTAGATTCTATTAAATAATATATATGTTTAGGAGATGAGGCATTATGATTAAAGCTATATCACAAGAAAATTTTAATGAAGAAATAAAAGAAGGAATAGTAGCAGTTGATTTTTGGGCAACTTGGTGTGCACCATGTAAGATGCTAGGAACAGTGCTTGAAGAAGTTGCATCTGAGTTAGAAGGAAAAGTTAAGTTTGCTAAGGTGAATGTAGATGAAAACGCGAATATAACAAGTGAATATAAAATAACAAATATACCAACAGTATTAATATTTAAGAATAGTGAATTAGTAGATGAAATACATGGATTTAACACAAAAGTTACAATTACTGATTTAGTAAATAAATATTTATAATATTAAAATGATTGAGTGAAATTAAATTTTGATAAATATATAATAAGGAGAGTTATTGATATGAGTTTTTATGATTTTTCAGCAAAAAAAATAAATGGACAAGAAATTAGTATGAATGAATATAAAGGAAAGGTTTTACTAATAGTTAATACTGCTAGTAAGTGTGGTTTTACACCTCAATTTAAGGAATTAGAGGATTTATATGAAGAATATAAAAATCAAGGGTTTGAAATTTTAGGATTTCCATGTAATCAATTTATGAATCAAGATCCAGCAGATAATACTGAAATTAATTCATTTTGTCAATTAAATTATGGAGTAACATTTACTATGTTTGAGAAAATTGATGTAAATGGAAAGGATGCTCATCCAATATATAAATTTTTAAGAAGCCAAGAAAAAGGCCTACTTAGTGATAAGATAAAGTGGAATTTTACAAAGTTTTTAGTTGATTCAGAAGGAAATGTATTTAAAAGATATGCTCCAACAACATCACCAATTAGCATGAAAGAAGATATAGAAAAATTATTAAAAAAGTAGAAATGCAGCTGTTATTTAATTAGAAGATTCTAGCAATATAGAAATTGATGTTGACATATAAAACTTTAACATGTAATATAATTTTGTTTAATTAAATTATATCAAATTTATTTTTAATTAATATAATAGATATAAAATCTTATAGAATGTAGGTAAAAATTATGGATCAATATGATTTGTTAAAATTGGATAATCAATTATGTTTTAGATTATATGCAGCATCAAGAGAAGTAATAAAGGGATACAAACCTCTTCTTGATAAGTATAACTTAACTTATACACAATATATAACAATGCTTGTATTGTGGGAAGAAGAAAAAGCAACTGTTAAGGAGATTGGAAATAGGCTGCATTTAGATTCAGGAACATTAACACCATTGCTTAAAAAGTTAGAAAGTATGGAGTTAATAATAAGATATAGAGATAAAAATGATGATAGAGTAGTTATAGCTGAATTAACAGAAAAAGGATTAAAGTTAAAAGAAGAGATAGTAGAAGTACCAAGTAAGTTAATTTGTAATCTTAATATGACTAAAGAACAAATAGAAGAATTAGCTAAAAGTTTAGATATTTTATTAAAAGTTTTAGAATAGATAAAACATTAAGTAAATACAGTAAGTTTCTGTATTTACTTAATGTTTTTTTACTTTATTCTATAATAGTGCATTTTTACTTGAATAATTTTACAGTTGAATAGAAAAACAGATTCTTAGGCTATTTTTAATGACTC
>NZ_JANDMF010000036.1:0-54966 GCF_031626875.1 Clostridium sp. SHJSY1 | reverse complement strand
TTTGTTAACATTTTTATCACCCAAGAATATTTTATTATAAAAACGAAAGAGTGTCGACTTTGTCGACACTCTGAGAGCTGAGTTTTCACTCAACTCTGTTTCTTAATTTTTACTTATTATTAAAATCTAAAATCTCTCTTACCTTCTTTTAACTCTTCAAGGTGTTCTAAAACAATTTTCCTAACCTTTTCATTTGGTATATTAGGAACTTCATTTTTTATCATTTCTTCACCTTTTCTCTTAGTTTCATCTGAGGCATAATCCTCTAGATATTCCTTCAAAGTCATAAGAGCATTAGGTTGACAACAATTTGCTATTTGCCCTGATTTCACAAGACTCATAAACCTATCCCCTGTTCTACCTTCTCTATAGCAAGCTGTGCAAAAACTTGGAATATGACCCATTTCAAGAAGCCAGTTAACAATTTCATCTAAAGTTCTATTATCATTTACATCAAATTGAGCCGAATTATTCTCTTCTTTTTCCTTTTCAACATATCCACCAACACTTGTAGAAGATGCTCCACTTATTTGAGATATCCCAAGCTGAAGTGCTCTTTCTCTTGACTTTTGCGACTCTCTTGTTGAAACAATAAGTCCTGTATATGGCACTGCAATTCTAAGAACTGCCACTATTTTAGCAAACATATCATCTGAAATTGCATTAGTAAATTCTTCAGGGTTTATATCATCTGCTGGTCTTATTCTTGGTACACTTATTGTATGTGGCCCTACTCCCATAGCTGCTTCTAAATGTTCTGCATGCATTAATAGTCCAACAAAATCATATCTATACATGTTTAATCCAAATAAAACTCCAAGTCCAACATCATCAATTCCGCCTTCCATTGCTCTATCCATAGCTTCTGTATGATATTCATAATTATGTTTTGGTCCTGTTGGATGTAACTCTTCATAACTTTTCTTATTATAAGTTTCTTGAAATAGAATGTATGTGCCAATTCCTGCTTCTTTAAGTTTTCTATAATTTTCAACTGTTGTAGCTGCAATATTTACATTAACTCTTCGTATTGCTCCATTTTTATGTTTTATACTATAAATTGTTTTTATACTTTCAAGAACATATTCTATTGGAGAATTGATTGGATCTTCTCCAGTTTCTAATGCAAGCCTTTTATGCCCAAGATCTTGAAGTGCAATTACTTCATTTTTAATATCTTCTTGAGTCAGCTTCTTTCTTGTTATATGTTTATTTTTATGATGATATGGGCAATAAGTACATCCATTTACACAATAATTAGAAAGATATAATGGTGCAAACATAACGATTCTATTGCCATAAAACTTTTGCTTTATTTCTTTTGCCAGCTTGTACATCTTTTCGTTTTCATCTTCTAAGTCACATTCAAGCAAAATTGCTGCTTCCCTATGAGAAAGGCCTTTACATTCTTTTGCTTTTTCTAGAATCTTATTGATAAGTTCTTTATTATTTTTATTATCTTTAGCATATTCAATACTTTCTAAAATTTCTTCATTATCAATAAATTCTGTTGCAATTTTTGACTTAACGTTATACATTTTCATCTCTTCTTTCCTTAATAAGTCTATTTCTATAATACTATAATTAATAATTTGTTACAATATACCTCTATTTAGAAAGATTTATATTATTCTATATAACAAAAGAGCTAGATTTTAGTCTAGCTCCCTTATATTATGCATATTGTCTAACTGTTATTTTTAAATCGTTTATTATTTTCTTACGAGTTTCATCTTTATATTGGAATTTATAATTTTCAATTTTCCAACTATCTTTTATTGAATATAAAACTTTTATTTCATTCTTTGAACAATCTAAATTGGCTAATTTCACATTCTTACTTACATCAAGACTCTTTATCTTATTTTCATTGCAATACAAATTCACTAATACCCCATTATTACCTAAATCAAGGCTTGTCAATTGATTGTTAGTACTATTTAAATTTTTCAATAGTGTATTGTAAGTTACATCTAAGCTCAATAACTTATTATTACTACAATTCAAATCTGTTAATTCTTTATTATTACTTAAATTTAAACTTGATATTCGATTATTGTCACACTTTAAAGTTGTTATTTTTGCATTTTTACTCACATCTAAGTTTGTTATATAATTTAAAGATGAATTCAGATAAATTAATCTTTTATTCTTACTTACATCTAAGCTAGTCAGTTCATTATAGCTACAAGATAGGCTAGTTAATCTTGAATTAAAACTTAAATCTAAATTTGATATATAATTGTTATCAACATTTAGTTCAGCTAATTCTATATTGCTGCTTAAATCTAACTTTGTTAGTAAACTATAATTAACAGATAATTTAGTTAATGATGTAAAATATTCAATACCATTTAAATTTGTTATCCATTTATTTTGTATAGTTAATGAGGTTATATTCTTTACATCAGAATATAATATTGGTTGAAATATAGATTTACCTATTTTGTTATATACATATATTCTAAAACTAAAATCAGTAAATTTACTAGTTATATTTGTATTATCTGGGACTCTATTTATTTTTGTTCCAACTACTGAAGAAACTTCAACTAGATCATACAAATCAATGACATTATCCCCATTTAAATCATACTTAGCAGTTGAAGTTGTCTTTGGTATATTGCAACGTTCAGCTAAGCTTGCTAAATCTAAAATATCTATTTTATTATTCGCATCAAAATCCATACTAGCTACAGTAACAGCTGCTTGTACTTTTATATTATTGCTACTTATTATTCCTAACATAACTGCAAAAGAAAATATAGTTATATATATTGATTTTCTCATCTTGCGTTTCCCCCTTTTCCTTTAATTAAGTTTTATCCGTTTGCTATAATCTTATTTTAAATAATCCCTCAATAACATTCTAGTCCTATACTGCACTTAGTTAGGTGCATTCTGCACAATAATTATTATTTTAATGTGCTGAATGCATTTGTGTAGCCCTTTTATCTCACTTATTATTTTTATATAACAAAATATATATTAATTATTTTTATTATTACTTTAACATTATTCCATTAAACTTCATACTATACATCAGAAGTATTAATGGAAGAGGACATACAGATGAAGAAAAAATCTAAACTATCACTTATCTTAGCCTTTATTTTTACCCTTAGTTCCCTCTTTGTTAGTTGCAATAGAAAAAGTGATAGTACTTTAACAAAAGTTCGTTTATGCGAAGTAGTTCGTTCTGTATTTTATGCTCCAATGTATGTTGCTTTAAATGAAGGTTTCTTTAAAGATGAAGGACTAGACATTGATCTCACCACAGGTCAAGGTGCAGATAAGGTAATGCAAAATGTTCTTAGTAATAATGCAGACATCGGATTTTGTGGTCCTGAACAGGTTATTTATATAAATAACCAAGGTAGAGAAGACTACCCTATTCTTTTTGCAGAGCTTACCCAAAAAGATGGTTCATTCTTAGTTTCGAAGAAATCTGAACCAAACTTTACTTGGGAATCATTGAGAAATAAAAAAATAATAGGTGGTAGACCAGGTGGAGTTCCAGAAATGGCACTAGAACATGTAATGCAAAATCATGGAATAGATCCTAAAAATGATGTAGAAATGGTGACTAATATTGACTTTACAGCAACAGCAGGTGCCTTTAAATCTGGTTCAGCTGATTATGTATCTCTATTTGAACCTACAGCATCAATGTTAGAATCTGAAGGTAGTGGCAGTATAGTAGCATCTGTTGGTGAATCTACTGGTAATATAGCATACACTTGTTTCTTCTCAACAAAATCATATATGGATAAAAATCCTGAAACTATAGAAAAATTCACCAGAGCAATATATAAAGGGCAACATTGGGTTCAAACACACTCAAGCGAAGAAATAGCTTCATCAATTGAGTCCTATTTTCCAGGTACTGATAGAAACATCATTGTTAAAGTAATAGATAATTATAAAAAAATTGATGCTTTTTCAGCAGATCCTAAACTAAAAGAAAATGACCTAAACAAGTTGATGGACGTTATTCAATCCTATGACTCATCATTGATACCCTCAAGACCAACTTATGACAAAATAGTTAATGATTCTTTTGCTGAGAAAGTTAAAAATTAAATTCAGAACGAACTAGATTGGATGATGGAAGTTTATATCCTCAAACTTCCATCATCATAAATTTCACCTATTATACATAAAAAAAGGTGGTGAAACAATGAATTTACTCAATATTAATCATATATCTATGAGCTATCATTCATTAAAAGGGGAGACTAAAGCATTAGATGATATAAACTTCAAAGTTGAAGATGGTGAATTTCTTAGTATCCTTGGACCATCTGGTTGTGGTAAATCCACACTTCTAAATATTTTATGTGGAATACTAGAGCCTTCTAAAGGTGAAATATTATTTAAAGAAAATGACATACATGAAAATTTGAATAAAATTGGCTATATGTTTCAAAAGGATCATCTTTTTGAATGGGATACTGTTTGGAACAATGTTACCTTAGGCCTTAGAATAAAAAACTTAATGACTAATGAAAACAAACAAAGAACACTTAACTTATTAGAAGAATACGATTTAATTAAATTTAAAGATCACTATCCAAGAGAACTATCTGGTGGAATGAGACAACGAGTTGCACTAATTAGAACACTTGCTTTAAATCCTGAAGTTCTATTTTTAGATGAACCTTTCTCTGCATTAGATTATCAAACAAGACTAAATGTTTGTGATGATGTCCAAAATATCATAAAAAAAGAAAAAAAGACTGCTATCATGGTTACACATGATATTAGTGAAGCTATTTCCCTATCAAATAGAATTATTGTACTAAGCAAAAGACCAGCTTCAGTAAAATCTGATATTAAAATAAACTTTAACAATAATGATGCAACCCCTTTTGAAAGGAGAAGCGAAAAGGAATTTAAAGAATACTTCGACACCTTATGGAAGGAGCTAGATAGCAAATGACAAGTGAACATGAACACTATATAAAAAAATTAAAATTTAATAAATTTAAAGTAACTTTTTTTAGAATTTTTATATTAGTTTTATTTATTGGTCTTTGGGAAATAGCTGCAGACTATAAATGGATTGATCCATTTTTAACTTCAAGTCCAAGCAGAATGATTAACTCCTTAATAAGCATATATGAAACTGGTTCACTCTTTACCCATATCTGGGTTACCTGCTATGAAACTATATTAGGCTTTACTTTAGGAACTATACTTGGTACTATAGTAGCTATAATATTATGGATTTGCCCTTTTGCAGCAAAAGTTTTAGACCCTTACTTGGTAGTCCTTAATGCACTTCCCAAAGTTGCCTTAGCTCCAATTATTATATTTTGGGTTGGTAACGGTATTACAGCAATAATTGTCATAGCTCTATTAATTTCAATAGTTACTACTATTATTAGTGTATATACTGGATTTAAAGAAGTTGATACAGAAAAGTTAATGCTTATGAAGACTTTTCAAGCAAGTAAGTTTCAGATATTAAGATACTTAATTATCCCCTACTCTATACCAATTTTAATTTCTGCCTTAAAAATAAATGTAGGTTTATCTTGGGTAGGAGTAATTATGGGAGAATTCTTAGTTGCTCGTGAAGGTTTAGGATTCTTAATAGTATATGGTGGGCAAATATCACAACTTGATATGGTAATGATGAGTATAATCATTTTATCTATAATAGCATTTATCATGTACAAGTTAGTTTTCTTTGTAGAGAAAAGGTATGTAAAAGATTCTTAGACTTCTTCTAAGAATCTTTTTATATTATTATAAAAATCTCTCTTTGATAAAATCAGTCAAATTACTAGCTTTTTTTATTATATCTGCTTAAATTTTGCAAATAAAATTTTTTTTCTAAATCAAATACTTGTCCTAAAACAAGATATAAAACAAATCAAAGAATTTTCACAAGAACTTTCTCCATTTTTCACCACTCTTCGCTTTTTATTGCCATTTATGAAAGTTTACATAAATATTTCAAAGTGCTACATTATATATATACTCAGGATAAGGAGGACAAAAATGAAACTTTTTAGAGAAGCAATTATTATACTAGGAATTTATCTATTAGGAGAAGTACTTTCAACAGCTTTAAGTCTACCTATTCCAGGAAATATATTAGGAATGATAATTTTATTAATACTTTTATGTACTAAAATTATAAAACTTGAACAAATTGAAACTGTAACAAATTTTCTTTTAGACCATCTTGCATTTTTCTTTATTCCAGCTGGTGTTGGGCTTATGTCGTCATTTGGAATAATCAAAGATACTTGGCTTAAACTTATAATAGTTTGCATTATTACAACAATAATAATCATAGCTAGTACAGGCTTAATGGTACAGTTTATCTCAAGAAGAATTAAAAAAGAACAAAGGGAGGAATAATTTTGGGAGCTCTTACAAACAACTTACTTTTTGGCATTATACTTTCATTAGCTGCTTTTGAAATTGGATTATACATATACAAAAAAACAAATATCCCTGTTTTCAATCCACTTCTAATTGCAATAGGAATAGTAATAGCCTTTTTATTGGCATTTAAAATAGACTTTGATACATACAATTCAGGAGCTAAATTTATAAATATGTTCCTTGGACCTTCAACTGTTATATTAGCAGTTCCTTTATATAAACAAATGGAACTATTAAAAAAACATGCCGCTTCAATAATTATAGGAATTTTATTTGGCTCTATTGTTGGAATGCTATCTGTTGTTGTTCTATCCCACTATATGGGACTTAATGGAGCACTAATCAAATCATTATTGCCAAAGTCAGTTACTACTCCAATAGGTATAGAACTTTCAAATCAAATGGAAGGAATAGTTCCAATAACTGTTTTAGCCATAATTATCTCAGGAATAATAGGTGCAGTACTAGGTCCTACTATATGCAAGTTATTTCATATTAAAGATAGTGTAGCTATAGGGGTTTCAATAGGCACTTCTTCTCATGCAGTTGGAACATCTAAAGCTTTGGAAATTGGAGAAATAGAGGGTGCTATGAGTGGTTTATCTATTGGAATTGCAGGAATTATCACTGTTTTTATTGCACCAATTGTATATAGCATTTCTTATTATGTATATACTCTTATAAGGTAATTTTTCTGTTAGCAATTATTTATATAATCTAAAAATCAGGTGATTCAATTTCGCTTTGAATCACCTGATATTTTTTTCTTATTTTTAGGTAATATTTTATCCCAAATTATTAGTAGTAATAAAATTCCTCCTACTCCAATTAACCCATGAGATTCCTCCATATAAATGCATTCTATTCTAAATATTAAACCTATTAAAAAACAAAAAAAGACTATAAGATATCCAAATTTAATAATATATTTTCTATTCATTATTCCTCCCAATAATTGTCCATATCTTCATCAATATTATTTATATAAGATTGTTTTATCCTTTCAACAGCTTTATAATATTGCTTTGGTGATAGCCCAAAGTTTTTCTTGAATGCCCTTACAAAACTTGAATAATCCTGAAAACCACATTGTACTGAAACATTTGTGGCCTGTAAACCTTGTTTTATAAGAGACGCTGCTTTGGCAAGTCTTTTCTGAATAATATAGTTATGAAGTGTATATCCTGTTTCTTTTTTAAAATTATGCATTAAATAATATCTATTTATATAAAACTTCTCAGCGATGCTACCTATGGATAAATCCCCACTTAAATTCTCATTAACATATGATAAGATACTTACAATCCTTTGATCATATCTAATATCTCCTTCATCTTTTTTTATTTGAGTTTTAATCATTAATCTATTTATGTAAACAATAAATTGAACAAATAAAGAATTTCTAAGTATTTTTCCTCCAAATTCTATATCTCCTGTTGATTTTTCCAAAGAAAATATGTTGTCTTTAATTACATTTAAATTATCTAAGCTTAAACGAAGCAAACTACTCTTTTCTTTTGCAGAAATGTGAAAACACGAAAGTAAATCACTATTATCAATGCTATGTTTCTCTAAATAATTAGAATTTACCCAAATCACTATCCTTTCGTAGTACTCTTCAGAATCTATAATTGGTTTATGTACTTCATTACTGCTAACAAGAAGAATATCCCAAGGTCTAAGTTTGTAGTACTTACCTTCAATGGCGTAGGTTGCATTTCCTGAAATAAAAATAACTATTTTATTAAATTCATGATAATGAAAACTATATTCTTCTGATTTCTTGTCTTTTAAGTGAAAAAATTTAAAATCTTCATTTAGATAACCTCTTTTTATTTTTAATAAAGCACTTTCCTCCAAAGATACGCCTCCTATGATTGGTTTTATTATATATATTATAGCACCTTTTACAATTCACTAACCTTTATTCGAACTAGAGGATTTATTTATATTTATAAAAAGTTCCTCTATTAAATCAATATATTGGTTAGGATACAGTAAACTAATCTCCCCATGACCACCATGATAAACCTCCCCCATGAATAAAAATAATAATAGGATTTCCTTTATTCCCAAATTCTTTAAATATCATATTTTACACATTCCTATTCTAACATTCTCAATTCTCAATTAACTTGCACAACTCTCCTTGAAGTACATTTACATCTACATATGTATCAATACCATCTATCCTATCCCTGCTTGAATATTGCCAAATAATCCATTCTCTTCCATCGCTTAATTTTGGAGGTTTAACAATATCTCTAATCCAAATAGGATATTCTTCAAAATCACCTTTAATATATTCATCATATAAAGGATGTACTGTATATATTATAGGTTTTTGCTTATACTTTTCTTCCAATACTCTTATAAAGTCCTTTAATTCTCTCTTAAATTGGTCTTTATCAAGGCCCTTTTCCTCAATGTCAACAACCGGAGGGAGGCACCCTTCTTCAGCCGGAACTAGATTAGTAAAATTCTTTGCTTGATCTTCTCCTGAACTTGTTATAGTGAAATAATGATATGCTCCTCTATACAATTGTGTCTTTGAAGCACCTTCCCAATTTTTTTGAAAATATTTATCCTGATAATCCATTCCTTCAGTAGCCTTAATATAAGCAAATTTTATTTTTTTATTCTCAGCAACTTTTTCCCAATTAACATCCTTTTGATAATTAGATACATCAATTCCCTTAACTTCATACTTACTAACAAAAAATCTAGTTGGCCACCAAACTCCAAAATATGCTAGGATTGCCACTATTCCTATGATTGCAATAATAATTATTGTAAATAGAATTATTCGCTTTTTCATTTGTTCTCCTTATAAACTAATTTAATCTTCTTTATCAACAGCACTTTCTGATTCAGCTCCATTTTTACCTTTAATATGATGTATAAGTATAGTTCCACCAAAAATAGCTATTAAAATTCCAAAGAAAATTGCATTAGGTATTTCTACATTAATCATATTTAACAACATCCTAACTCCTATAAATCCAATAAGTATGTATGCTGAATTTTCAAGTTCTGGAATCTTCTCTATTAGAGATATGAATATCTGTGCCACACCTCTCATAGCAAGTATTCCAAAAATTGCTCCAAGAAATAGTACCCAAATCTCCTCTGATACTCCAAAAGCAGCTGAAACACTATCTATACTAAATGCTATATCCATCAATTCCACACTTGCAATAGTGGCCCAAAAACCTTTATTTATAATTTTGGATTCATCTATTCCTTGTTCATCTGCTTTTTTATAAAAATGATCAAATGTCATCTTTAATAAATAGAAAGCAGCTATTAGTTTTACCCACCATATTTTAATTAAATATGTTCCAACACCTATTGCAATAAATCTAAAAATATATGCTCCCCATATTCCATAAAACAATGCTTTCTTTTGTTGTTTCTTTGGTAAATGCCTAACCATTATTGCCAGTACTATTGCATTATCTGAAGATAACAAACCTTCTATAATAACTAAACTAATTATTACCATCCAATTTGATGGATCTGTTAATGTCTCAATTAATGCATGTAAAGAAAAGAACTGACTATAATTACTAATTAGTCCTTGAAAAAATTCCATTTTTATTCTCCTTCGTTTTTTTATACTACTTTGTTATTTATTCTTTAAAGATTTAAAATTTCCTGCTTTTTGTATATTATTAGCATTTGTATATTTAAAAATAATTTTTAATCATTTAATTCTTTTTAATATAGAAGACACCAATATTGATATATAGAATAAATACTATATTTAAACGCATCCTAATATCAAGTTGAAATATTAATTTGGAGGCTTACAATGAGAATTTTAAAAAAAACACTATCATTTATCATTGTTATAATAATGTCTTCTGTATTAGTTATTAATATAAATTCCGCTATATCAGCTAGTACAAGTGCAGGCTTAAATTATAGAAAAATAACTAATATTGCTATAATATTTGCAAATTCTCAAGATCCATTTTTTGCATTAACAAAAAAAAGTTTACAAGAGATAGAAAATGAAAATAAAGATAAGGTTCATTTTATATTTTTTGATTCTCAATATAACGAATCAATACAAAATGAAATTATTAATTCTCAATCTCAAAAAAATATTGATTCACTAGTAGTTTATCCTGTTAATTCTAGTAATACTATAATTAAAGATATGCTTGATAGAGCTAAACAAAAAAATATACCTATACTTCTACTTGGAATCTCTTCTGATATTGTTTCAGAAGTTTATAAAATTTATGATAAATCTGCTTTTATAACTCCTAATTCAGAGCAAGTAGGAATGGCTGGAGGCAACATTCTTGCCAACTTGTGGAACAATGATAAAAGAAGTATTGATAAAAATACTGATAATGTATTACAGTATTTTTTATTACAAGGCAATTTAGGAAATGAAGTAGCTATAGGAAGATCAACTGGCTCTATCTCAGCCTTAACAAGTTCAAGAATAAATACAGAAAGACTTGAAATTGTTAATGCCCTTTGGTCTGAAGATACAGCTAAAAGTTCTATTGAAAATCTATTTCTTAAATATGGCAACAAAATTGAAGCAATAATTTCAAATAATGATTCTATGGCAATAGGAGCTGTTAAAGCAATACAGAAATATGGATATAATACAGGTGACAAATCTAAATATATTCCAATTATAGGTATTGATGGATTGCCAGAAGCAAAATATTTAATTGACCAAGGCTATATGACTGGTACTGTTATCCAACCCACAAAAATTTTTGCTACTCAAATATACTTAGTAGGAATAAACTTATCTAACAATTTAAGCCCTATAAAAAATACAAATTATCAATCTATGGATGGCCAAATAATAACTCCATTTCCTATTGAAGTATATACAAATAAAGCTTCATAAATAATTACTCTAGATTGATCTACAATTTTAATAAATTCTAATAACAAATTATGATATTAATTGGGAGGATTATAATGAAATTTTTGAAAAAACTACTCATATTTATCATGATTATATTAATGATCTTTACATTAACTAGTAACGAAAATTTTACTACCTCTGCTAACACAAATTTTGATACTAATAATAGAAAGACTTACAATATTGCAATTTTATTTACAAACTTGAGAGATCCATTCTTTGCATTAACAAAAGAAAATTTAATAAATATACAGAATGAAAATAAAGATAAAGTAAATTTCATTTTTTTAGATTCGCAAAACAATGAATCTATAGAAAATGAACTAATAAATTATGAATTAAAACGAAATGTTGATTTATTGGCAATTAGTATGATTAATCCAAATGAAAAAACACTCACAGATGTCATTGAAAGAGCTAAGCAAAAAAATATTCCCATAATACTACTTGGAATTCCTACTGATATAGTTTCTAAAGTTTCTAGCATTTATAGCAAGGCTGCCTTTATAATACCTAATTCAGAACAAGCAGGCATGGCTGAAGGTAACATCTTGGCTGATTTATGGAATACAAAAAAAAATAGTTTAGATAAAAATAATGATAATATCCTAAGCTATATTATTTTGCAAGGTATTTTAGAAAATGAAGTAACCCTTGGAAGGACAAAAGGATTTATTTTAGCTCTTACTAATTCAGGAATAAAAATTAAAGAACTAGAACATATTAATGCTAATTGGTCGGAAGATACAGCTAAAATTTCTATTGAAAATCTACTTCGTAAATATAATGATAAGATTGAAGCTATAATATCAAATAATGATTCCATGGCACTAGGCGCTATTGAAGCACTACAAAAGTATGGATATAATACAGGTGATATGACTAAATATATTCCAGTCCTTGGAATAGACGGATTGCCAGAAGTTAAAGCTCTGATTGATAAAGGTTTTATGACAGGTACTGTTATCCAACCTCCAAGAATATTTGCTGATCAAATTTATTTAGTAGGAATGAATTTACTTAACAATTTAAATCCTATAGCAAATACAAATTATGAGTTTAAAAACAATCAAATTGTAGCTATATTTCCTATTGAAACATACACAAAAAAAAATTGATACAACACCTTAAAAAACTAAAATGGACAAATCATTGTACCTATAATAATAAATACCATGATTTGTCCATCAAATCATTTTTTAATTTATAAATTCAACATTCCAATTAAAATATCCGGTTTCTGGATTTCTTTCATATCTAAAATATGCAGAATAAGTACTTCCCTTTTTACTCTTTAGATTTCTAAACCCAACCTTACCATTCTTAAGAAGAAGATTTACCATTTCTGGAGAAACAGTCTTTCCTCTAGAAGTAATATATTTATCATCTTTCCATATAGTATACTTACAACCATTTTTCCAATTAACACACCCAAAATTCCTTTCATTTTCCACAACATCATTACCACATATAGGGCATTTTCCCAGGCTTTCTGTTCCTTCTGGTAACTCTACTTTAAAGCTACTAAGCATTGATGTATCTTTCTTAATATCTTCTACTGCGCCAACTGTAAATTCCTTTATCATATTTAAGAAATCATCTTTTTGAAATCTTCCCTTTTCTATATCTGATAAAGTTTTTTCAAGTTTACCTGTATATTGTAGATCCAATAGTTCCTTTACAGGGAATATTTCCACTAAAGTTCTTCCAAGCTCAGTACAAGTTAAGCTCTTTCCTTTTGCTTTAATATATCCAGCCTCCTTAAGCTTCTTTATAGTTTCTGCTCTTGTAGCTGGTGTTCCTATACTAAATCCACTTAAGATAGAAGCCATCATCTCTTCGGAATCCTCTTCATCTTTAAAGCTTTTACCACAAGTTTCCATAACCCTTAATAATGTTTTTTCATTATGGAGCTTTGGAGGTTTTTTAGTCACTGTATTTACTTTACCATCAACCACATCAACCACATCTTTTTCATTTACTAGAGGAAGTATTGTATCTTTAGTTTCTATCTTTTCTACAACTCGCCATCCTTCCACTATTTGAACTTTTCCTTTAGAAATAAATTCACCTTTTAAGATTTCATCATGAATTTTTGATGTAAGTTTTGTTTCTTCAAACTGTGCTATAGGCATAAATTGCATTATAAATCTATTTTTAATAGCTGTATATACTATTTCCTCATCTTTAGAAAGTCCTGTTGGTTTAATGTAAGTTGGAGTAATGGCACTATGACTTTCTACCTTTGAATTATCGAATATTCTTTTACTCTCACTAAACTTTATTTTGTTTTCATATGGCAACCCTTGCTTTACTGAATCCAGAACCTTTTTTGTCTTCTCCTTTAAACTTTCATCTAATGCAACACTCCCTGTTCTAGGATAAGTAGTAAATTTCTTTTCATATAATGATTGTGCTACCTTTAAAACTTTGTCTGAAGTCCAACCTTTATACTTACTTGTTATATATCCTTGTAAATTAGATAAGTTAAATAATAGTGGTGCATACTCTCTTTTCTTTTCAACTTGTTTTTCAACTATTTCTGCTTGTTTATCCTTTAATAATTTTTTAAGCTCTTCAACTATTTTCTTATCTTCAAATTTTTCATTATTTTCTATATAATAAGTTCCCTCAAATTCTTCATTATTCTTTGTTTTGAATGTACTTATTAACTTATAGTATGTAGAAGATTCAAAATTCTCTATTTCCTTATCCCTATCATAAATTATCTTTAATGTTGGAAGTAAAACCCTACCTACATTTAGAATTTTTCTCTCATTCGGATTATATCTAAGTGTTGCTACTGATGTTAAGTTTATTCCAATAATCCAATCTGCCCACTGTCTACTTATACCTGCATCTTGAAGGGACTTCATCTCTATATTTTCCTTTAAGCTTTCCATTCCTTTTTTAACTTCATCAGGTGTCCATTCATTAAGTAATAATCTATAAATTGGTTTCCCCACATTTAGGTACATAAAGACTTCTAAAGAAATAAGTTCCCCTTCACGGTCTTGGTCAGTTGCAGATATAACTCCATCAACGTCATCTTGCTCTATTAAACTTTTTATTATGTTTATTTGCTTTTGAACTCCCTTATCTACAGCTGACCTATCTGCATTATCACATTTAATTTTGTATTTAAACTTTTCAGGGATGAATGGGAATTTTTCCATTCTCCAACCTTTCATACTTTCATCATAATCCTTTGCATCATATAATTGGAAAAGATGGCCAAATGCCCAAGTTATATAGTATCCTTCACCTTGAAAGTATCCATCTTTTCTAGTTTTAACCTTTAATGCTTCTGCTATATTCTTGGCTACAGAAGGCTTTTCTGCAATAATTACTTTCCCCATAAATACTTCCTTTCGTCTTAATTAATTGAGAATGAAAAATTCTCAACTCTCAATCATTTTCACTACACGCTAAAAAATAGGCACTCACCATGCCTATTTTTCTATATTTATACATTACAAACTATCTGCATCATAGTTTATTATATTTTTATAATTATTAAAATTCAATACTTTTTATACTTTTATTTATTACAATATTATTTCAACTCCATAGTGATCTGATATTATATCTTTATTTTTTCCGTTAAAGATTACTCTTGAACTTCTAATATCTACCTTATTATTAACAATTATTAAATCTAAACGTTTATTTTCAAAATCTTCTTCCCAACCATCTATTCTCCCTTTAACTGTTACCCCATTATCCTTTTTTTTAGATAAATGATAAGTGTCATAAACACCTTTATTTAATAAATAATCATAACCTTCTCCTTTTATGAAAGCATCATTATTAAAGTCTCCCATAATGAAAGTTTCAACCTTTTCATTAATATTTCCAAACAATTTATCAACTTGATCTTTAAATGATTCATCTTTATCCTGCCACCAACCAAGATGACAAGATAAAAATTGAAACTCATAATTATTTATACATATTTTAGCTTTTATAATCTTTCTACTTTTATAATCCTTAACATCCTTGCTCTTAGATACATAAAAGCTCTCATAATCAATTATCTTATGCTTTGTAAGTAATGCTAGTCCTTCCTCATATATATCATATCCTATATGACTCAATTCCCATACAGCCTCATATTTATCTGCACCTAAAGATTTTAATTCTTTCATTAAAATATATACATAATTGTCTTTAGCTATTTGTCCATTCATACTTATCCTTTGACTTACTTCCTGCAAAGCTATAACATCATAATCATTTTCTACTATAATCTTAGCCAAATATTTTATTTTTTCTAATTGCTTTTCTTCTTGCCATGAATGACAGTTTAATGTTAGCAGTTTCATAATTATATACCTAAAATATCTTGAATATTAGACTTTAGTACATCAGCTTTAGGTCCATAAATTGCTTGTACTCCTTTATCCTTTAATATGAGTCCAAGTGCTCCATCTTTTTTCCATTCACTTTCCTGAGCAACCTTACTTATATCTTTAACAGTTACTCTAAGCCTTGTCATACATGCATCTATATCTTCAATATTATCTTTTTCTCCAAGCAGTGAAATTATATTTATAGCTTGTAAATCATTTGAAGTTTCTAAATCAACTTTACTCTCTTCATCTTCTATATAATTACCTAAACGTCCTGGTGTAGCTATTTTGAATTTTTTAATTAAGAAATTAAATGCAGTAAAGTTAACTCCAAACATTACAACACATGTAATAACAAAATTAATTA
Source organism: Clostridium sp. SHJSY1 (assembly GCF_031626875.1). Lineage (NCBI taxonomy): Bacteria > Bacillati > Bacillota > Clostridia > Eubacteriales > Clostridiaceae > Clostridium > Clostridium sp. SHJSY1. The sequence goes on along the minus strand of NZ_JANDMF010000036.1, from coordinate 38,942 downwards.
AGTCTCTAGTAAGTCCTGCATTAATCATCATAGGTGTACGAGTTAATAATTCTATAGTTCCAAACGCATGGACTCTAAGATTAATTAAATCAGCCAATGCAAATCCTATGCCTGTTAATACTGCATATACTACATAAAGAATTGGAGAAACAAATAAAAACATAAATTCAATTGGTTCTGTAACACCTGTCAAAAACACTGCAAGTCCAGCTGAGAAGAACATGCTTTTATATTTATTCTTCTTATCTTTATCAACATTTCTATACATGGCAAGAGCAACTGCAAGTAATGATGAACACGAAAGTATTACTTGGCCAACTTTAAATCTTGCTGGAGTAACTGTTGTTAACAAATTATTATATGCACTTGTGTCTCCTGAACCTTTTAAATTAACTAAATCTGTAACCCATGCTAACCATAAAGGATCTTGTCCTGCTACAGTACTACCTGCACTAGCTCCTGTTAAAACATGATATACACCACCAAGTTCAGTATAGTTTACTGGAACAGTAAGCATATGATGAAGTCCAAAAGGTAATAACAAACGCTCTAATGTACCATAAACAAATGGTGCAAACACTGGTGCTGTATCCTTTGATTTTGCAAGCCAAACCCCAAAGCTATTTAATGCACCCTGTGCAAATGGCCAAAGTATTGAAAGTATAATAGCTGACACTACTGAACCTGCTATTACAACAAAAGGAACAAAACGTTTACCATTAAAAAAATCTAAAGCCTTAGGTAGTTTATTAAAATTATAATACTTATTATAAATAGTACCACCTAAGAAACCTGAAATTATTCCTACAAACACTCCCATATTTAATGCTGGAGACCCAAGTATATTAGTAAAGTAATCTGTAACTACTAGCTGTGATCCAAAAAGAGAATTAACTGTTGCTGTATTATCTGAAAGCATAGCTGTAGTTACTCCAAAAATTGATCCAGTGATTTTATTGATTAATATAAATGATATAACCCCTGCAAAAGCTCCACCTGCTTTATCTTTTGCCCAAGATCCTGAAATAGCTGCTGCAAATAGGATGTGTAAATTATTTATAATTCCCCACCCTATATCCTCCATAACTCTTCCTATTACATCAATGGCACCTATGTCTGTAACCATGGCAACTACTTTTCCTAAAGATATCATAATCCCTGCTGCAGGCATTACAGCTACAACTACAAGTAATGCCTTACCAAACTTTTGCCAAAAATCAAAGGATAAAAATTTCTTTTTACTCTTTTCCACTTTAACTCCTCCTCAAAATCTATCTAAATTTTATATAACCTAGCTTCATAAGGTTTTAGCATAAATTCTGTCATATTATCATGAATGTCTACCTTATAATTACTTATCTTTAATTTCTCATAGCAAAGTTCTTCTTTAGAATAACTATAATTAACAAGCTTATCTGATAAATTTGTTATTATAATATATTTATCATCATCTAAGGTTCTTGTGTATGCATATATATGATCATCATGCTCTAATATCAGTTCATATTTTCCATATACTAATGTCAAATTATCTTTCCTAAGCTTAATCATCTTTTTATAAAAATTAAAAATAGAATCTTCAAATCTAATTTCAGTTTCTACATTAATTTTTCTATAATTCTCATTAACCTTTATCCAAGGTTTATGCTTTGTAAATCCAGCATATTTTGTACGATTCCATTGCATTGGAGTGCGTGTATTATCCCTTGAGGTTGCCTTAATAACCTTTAATGCTTTTTTTTCATCCTCTCCATTCATTACCATTTCCTTATAACTATTAATACTTTTTATATCATTAAACTCCTTAATAGATTTGAATGGTGCATTAGTCATACCAATCTCTTGTCCTTGATATATAAATGGTGTTCCTTTTTGCATAAAATACATTAAAGCTAATGCTGTACCACTTTCTCTCCAATATTTCTTATCATCCCCCCAACTTGAAATTACTCTTGGAATATCATGATTTTCTATAAATAATGCATTCCAACCATCTTTATCCAAAGCATTTTGCCATCTTGTAAGAGTTTCTTTAAGTTCCTTTGGCTTAAATTCTTGATTATTATCATTATTCCAAAGATAAAGATGTTCAAATTGAAATACCATTGAAAATTTACCGTTTTCTTCTCCTACCCATTCACTTGCTTCATCAGAGCTTACCCCATTAGCTTCACCAACTGTCATAACATCATAATTTTTATAAGTATTTTCTTTTATCTCTTGAAGTATATCTTGAATTCCTTCTACATTCATATGTTTATCAAAAGAAGAAACATATCTTAAATTATCTGGATTCGACATATCCAAAAGTCCTTCTTCTTTTTTAAGATGACTTATAGCATCAACTCTAAATCCATCTATTCCTTTTTGTAACCACCAGTTCATCATTTCATATATTTCTTTTCTGACCTCTTTATTTTCCCAATTTAAATCAGGTTGCTTTTTTGAGAAAATGTGTAAATAATATTCTTTAGTATTTTCGTCATATTCCCAAGCTGAACCATTAAATATGCTTTCCCAATTGTTAGGCTCCCTATCTTCTTTTCCATCTTTCCATATATACCAATCTCTTTTAGGGTTATCTTTTGATAATCTTGATTCTATAAACCAGGGATGCTCATCACTTGTATGATTTACAACTAAATCTAAAATAAGTTTCATATCTCGTTTATGAATTTCTTCTAGTAGTTCATTAAAATCTTCCATTGTCCCAAAATCAGTCATAATATCTTTATAATCACTTATATCGTAACCATTATCATCATTAGGTGATTTATACATAGGGCATATCCATATTACATCAATACCTAAATCCTTTAAGTAATCTAATTTAGATATTATACCTTGAATATCACCTATACCATCTTCATTAGAATCCTTGAAGCTTCTTGGATATATTTCATACCCCACAGCTTCTTTCCACCATACTCTCTTCACAAATACCTCCTGCGCAAACGCTTGCTTAATTTTACATAACAATATCTATTTATAATTTTTTTGAACAAACTTTCTATAATTAATATACCATCCTAAGAAAAAGTTTACAAAGCCTATACTTTGCTGTTTTTTATCAATTTATTTGATTATTTAAAATTATCTACTATTACCTTATTTTTATGCAATCGCTTGCATGAATAAAATTTTTTTCACACATATTTTATAGATTTTTTTTCATATAATAACGTTTATGATCAATAATACAATAATCTAAAACGCCAAAAACTTCATATCCATGCTTGATATTTTTATTATATTCCACTATTCCATAATCAACCAAATCAAACTCTTCTTTTGTACTTTCATTTATAATATAATCTTTCATATTTATTTCCCCAATTCATTTTAAAATTTAATTTATAACTTAATATTATTTCACGATAATTATACCATATAAAACCATATTTTTTCTTCTTGTAGCTTACTACTATAAATTATATTAGATTAATTACTTCTAAAATCAGACTAAGAATGGTTAAAAATAAGCTTCTTTCTTTGTTCTTCATATATTGACTATATTCTACAAATATTTTATAATCAAATTGTCATAATTTTAAACTTAAAAAAATATATTGGAGGCAACATGAGAAAGAGTATATCATTTTTGTTATTATCACTTGTACTTCTTTTAGCCGGATGTGGGAATACGGAAAATAACACAAAAGAAAAAACAAGCACCCCAAGTCAAAGTTCAGAATCTACTCAATCAGATTCAAAGAAAGATTCTAGTGTAACAACTGATAGCAAAGGTAACGTTAATGTTCAAGGAGAAGATGGAAGCGTTAAAGTTCAAGATGGAAATGTAAACGTAACTAATGGAGATACAAAAGTAAATGTAGATAGTTCTGGTAATGTAAATATTCAAAGCAATGAAGGTAATGTCCAAGTTGATAGCAATGGTCAAGTAAAGACAACCAAATAGACTATATTACTGTAATTATTAGCGATAAAAAATATTTATAAACTTTAGATAAAACAAAAGCTGTATCAAATTTATTTCGATACAGCTTTTGTATATAGTAACATCGCCTTCAAATCATTAATATTAAATACTAGGAGTTTTCACTTACTTAAGAGATTCTCTTTCAACTAATTTAGTATCAATTATATAATAATTTTTACTTTTATCTTCATTATTAATTTTATTAATCAATAATTTAGTAGCATGATATCCAAGTTTTTCTGAATTTATATCCACTGATGCTAGAGGTGGATTTCTATGTACTGATAAAGGAACATTATTAAATCCTACAACTGAAATATTATCCAACCCTTTTTCCTTTAGCATGTTTTGAACACCAAATGCTATCATATCATCTGTAGCCACAACTGCTGTAGGCACTTCCTTGTTTAGAATTTCTTTTAAGCCCTCTTCTCCACATTTCTCATTAAATTCTCTACCTATGTATATCAAATTATCATTAATTTTTAACCCTCTACTAGTTAATGATTCCTTATATCCTCTTAATCTATCAATAGAAACATTCAAGCTCTCCTGCGCCCCTATAAAAGCAATATTCTTGTGTCCTCTATCCAATAATAAATTTACCAAATCATACATGGCTTTAAAGTTATCATTATCAACCCAAAATACCCCTTCAGCTTCCTCTGGTCTACCTATTACAGCAAAAGGAAAGTTATTTTCTTTTAAATAATCAATGTATTTATCATGTTCTCTAACCCTTAATAGGCATATCCCATCTACTAAATTACTATCTGTAAATCTTCTTATCCAGCTATCATCACAGCTTTTATTATCTTGGAAAGCATACATTATATAATAGTTCCTCTTTTCAGCACAGATACTTATTCCCTTCATAGCTTGAATAAAAAATTGATTTTCAAATAAATCTTCTGCACCTTGTGGGACTACCACTGCTAATATATTTGTTTTATTGTTAGCTAAACCTCTAGCCATAATATTAGGTATATAATTTAGTTTTTTTATAGCCTCATTTACTCTCTCTTTAGTTTCATCACTTATCCTATCACTATTGGACAATACTCTAGAAACTGTGGAAGTGGCCACCCCTGCCTCTTTTGCTACGTCTTTTATAGTAACCTTCATATTTATTCCCATCTACTTTCAATTAATCTCTTTTATTCATTATAATCAATAACTATACAAAATTAAAGAGATTACCTATAATTACAAGTAATCTCTTCCTATTTATTACATCTCATTTTTAGCCCATATAAAATAATTTAAAACACCTGCAAAACTAACCCAAATTATATACGGAATAAGCAATATTCCTGCTATTTTATCTAGTTTTATAAATTTTATAAAGGTAATAATTATAAATACTAAAAGTATTATTAATTCTATAAAAGCTAGTCCATAAAGTCTAAATGAAAAGAATATAAAGCTCCAAAAATAATTAAGTAATAATTGAATTAAATAATAAAAGAGAGCTGTTCCTATGTCCTTTCCTGACTCCCTAATCATATAAATCCTATATGATGCAAATCCCATAAGTATATAGAGCACAGGCCATATAATCATAAATAATATAGGCGGAGGTGCAAAAAAAGGCTTTTCTAACTGTCCATATATAGCTACACCATTTCTTGTAACTAAATTTACTAAATAAGCACCTACTAAAGGTAAAAGAGTAAGTACTATTAATGGTATTAACTTAAATTTCCCATTAACTTTAAAAATATTAACCATAATCACCTTTCAAAAACATATCGCTTTATTTACTATTATGTTATAGGATTTTTATTATGCTAAAAATTATATATATATATCTGAAAATTCTATATCAACCTTTTCATTTGTGGGATTCATCATTTCAAATTCTTCTTCACACTCACATCTTTCTTCATCATAAGATCTAGGTAAATTTATAATAAACTCAGTTCCTATGTCATCATTAGATTCTAAACTTATTATACCACCTTGCAATTCCAATAAGGCTTTGGTTAAATATAATCCAAGGCCACTTCCTTCTGTCGTTCTATTTAGAGATTTATTTATTTTTGTAAACTTATCAAATATATATGGCATTACTTCTTTATCTACCGTATATCCATTATTTCTTATTTTTATTATTACTTCACTTTCATAGGCAGATATATTCACCGTAGTTGTCCCACCATCACGTCCAAATTTAACACTATTAGATAATATATTTAATATTACCCTTTCCATCATATCCTTATCACATTCAACATAAAATTCTTCTTCTTCTGAATCAAATATTAAATTATTATTTATCTTTTCCATATATTTATTACATGCTAGGGATATATTTTCAACCACTGAAACTATATTATGTATTTTCATATTTGGGTTTAAATAACCTTCTGATATTTTATTAGTATCAATAAAATTATTAATTGTTCTTATTAATCTTAAACAATTATGCTTTATAGTTTCATTATGCTTTTCAATAGTTTCTAATTTATCATCATTTAAATTAACTTCACATAATTGAAGAGCTGAATATATTAAATTTATTGGAGTTCTAAGCTCATGAGAAATATTTGAATAAAATTCATTTTTTAATTCTTCAGCTTCCATGTATTCCTTATATTTTCTTTTAAACTCATAATTTCTATTTGTCTCAGTAACATTTTTCATATAAACTAATCTATTTATACTATCTATATTTAAAAAATACATTTCATACTGAATTCCTGAATAACTAGCTACTTCAAACTTAAAACTTTCTATTTCTTTTCGTTCTACTTCATCAATTCTTTGTTTAATTACAGAATAATTATCTACAATTAATTTTTTTGGAAGTATATTTTCAGTAAAATCATTAAATCTTATATCTTTTAATTCACTATCTCCAATTCCTCCAATTATGTTATTTGCCTCTGAATTTATATAATATATTTTATCAAAATAAAATATTATTATTCCATCAGAAATTCCTTCAATAAGTTCCCCATACCTTTTCCCACTTTTTTCTATTAGATATTCCAATTCAACTAATGTCTTATTTCTCTTCTTTAACAAATTATTTAATTCTTTTTCTGTTTTTTGTGCTTCTATTAGGTTTTTTTTCATAGCTATATATGACTTTTTCAACACATATGTAGAACTAAAATCAAATAAAATATAATAAGCAAAATATTTTGATATACCTGCTAAATATATTAAACCATGTCCCATATAGCAGTAAGCAATAAATGTTGTTTGATGAATTAAAATACATACTATAAATTCATAAATAAGACATTTTTCTTTTTTGCTTAGAAATTTTTTATCTAACCAAATTATTACACATAATAATATAGCTACTGGAAATACAAACAACACTTCTGAATATTCATTTGATATAAAGGATTTAATACTTCTATTCATATAAATTGATATTCCAATAATTACAAATACAGAAAATATCATACTGTAAAGCGTCTTATTAAAACTTATGGAATTTTTACTAATGGCAAATAAATAAGCTAAAATTATTACGCAATACTCCAAATAATATGTTGCAACTTTCAATGTTACAAACAATTCATTAGTAATTACACTTTTAAAATCGTATAATAACAGCATAATAACAATACTAAATGTCATTAATCCTATAAAGAAAAATCCTATTCCTATATTTTTATAAAAAGGACCTTCTTTTAACTCTTTATTCAAAAATGATATTGCTCCAACACAGAGTCCTAAAGAAGTACAAAATATTTCAACCAATAAAACTAATATTTTCTCTCCATTTTCAACAGATATTGAAGTTAATAGCATAAAACAAATTGGTGCAATCACCGAACAAAATGTAATTATCTTCTTTTCCTTATTTTTATATGTATCTATAACAATATTATCCTTATCAAGCATTACATAACTCCTTATTGAATTCTATTTCTATTCTAGTCCCCTCATTTATTTTGCTTCTTATTGAAATCTCTCCATTTTGTTTTTCTACTAATTTTTTAACTACAAATAGTCCTATGCCTGTCCCTTTTTCACTTCTACTTTCATTATTTTTTCCCATAGAATATCTTGAAAAAGCTTTTTCTATGAATTCTTCTTCCATTCCAATTCCATTATCTATTATTAATAATTTCACTTTATCTTCAACGCTTTTTATAATTACTTCTATTTTTCCTCCTTCCCTTGAAAATTTAATTGCATTAGATACAATATTAATTACTATCCTTTGAATAAATTCTTCATCATATTTAACAAAAAGTTCCTCTTCATCTGTATCAAATAACAAATTAATATCTTTATTTTTTGCATAATCTATTAAAGATGTTATTGTTTCCTCTACTATTTCTACAATATTTCCAATTTGCATATTGGCAGACAAATAATCCGAATAAATTCTACTACTATCTATAAGATTATTTGTTAGTCTAATTAATCCGATACAATTAAGTCTTGATATTAAATTGTATTTTTTCAAAGCCTCTCTATTACCAGCCATTACATAAACGCTTATAAGTTGTGCTGCAGAATAAATTACATTTATTGGAGTCTTCAAATCATGTGATATGTTAGATAGGAAATCTCTCTTTATTCTTTCTTGGAAAATGTTATTTTCCATTTCCGCCCTTAGCTTACCTATTTTTATTTTTGAAGTTACATCATTAAAAATAATAAGAGTTTCCTCATCGCTGTTTGATATATCTACAAATTCCATATCTACATATTTTTCTTCTTTTTTGCCTGCAACCACTCCACTAATAATACTATGATTTTTCATAAAAAGTTCATTAATATTTTCATCATTTTTACTCTTTACTATGGAAAATATCTTTTTATTTATTATGTTTTTGATATTATCTTCTTCAACTAGTTCTTGAAAGCTAGAATTGATAAACATAACTCTTCCCTTGTTTGATACAATAGCTAAAGGAACTGGAACACTGATAAAAAAGGTTTTGAACATTTTTTCTTTTTTTCTAATTATAGCTTGTGAAAATTCAAGTTCTCTATTTTTTCTAACAACTTCACTATTAAGTTCATTCATCTCTGCATTTTGTTTATATAAATCACCAAATAAAACCTTGTATGGTCCATTTAACAACTTATCTATTGCCATTACAAAATTATTCATAAATCCTGAAAAAATTAGCATTCTAATTATCACATCAAATATCATGTAATTCCCATTAAAAAAAATGTTTATAATACTTAAACAACTAATGGCTATATTATTGAAATTAATAAATAACATAGTATTTATTCTCTTTTCATTTATTAACTTAAAGCCTTTTAAGTTTTTTCTAGTTAAATAAGTAAAAAATAAAATAAGCAAATTATTAATTTGGATAAAACCATAATTATTGTATAAAACTACACTAATATTAGTTAACACAATACAAATAGCTCCAAATATATATTTAATTATCTGCCGCTTTCTTGTTTCATATACACATTCTGTCATTCTTAAGCATGTAATTACCAAAAGTAACAGTAATGTTGTATACCCTACAACCTTTGCATACATAGTGACATATCCTCTGTTGCTGAACTGATCATTTAATATTAAATTACTCACATTAACAAAAGTAACAACAATAAAAAACAAACACATTATCCTATAGTAAGCTGCTTCATATATTTTCAGGACTGCTAAAATTAATATACTAACAGTAGAAGCTCCTGTAATAACAATAATAGTTATAATAGATTTTGTTAATTTTTCATTATCTTTTAATAATATAGTTAGTGCAACAAAAAAAATTGCTGCTAAGCAAAAACTTGATATACATTTTTCTCTACCAATGTATAATGCTTCAGTGTATCTTTCATCTTTTTCCATCTTATTCACCTCATAATTATATTTTCCAATAATTATCTCATTATATTTTACACTAATTTCATAAAAAATCAAAAGAAAGTAGTTTTTTGTTAAAGAAAAACACCGTAAAATTCTTTTTAGAATAATACGGTATTTCATAAATTTACTATTTGGATTTTAAAAATTAAAACAGATTCTACATTCCTTCTCTAATAAATGTAGCACAATCTGTTTCTTGTGAATTATTTGCATTTTTAGATTGAACTTCTATTCTTGAAGCACTACAGTGATCACCTGACATATAATAATGACAAGTATTAACAACACATTTAATTCCATCATTAGGTCTGCTCATTTTTTCTGCTTTCATATCTATTTCCTCCTGTAATAAAAAAATTATTTACCTAAAGTATTATTTGTATAAATAAATTTTTTATACTTAAAACTCATTGCGCTTCATACACAAAACATACATATATTTCCTAACTATATATTTTCTACAGATTTATCCTTTCTTTTTTATATAAATTTGTAAAAGTTAAAATAGACAAATTTTCTTATGTAATTTATAATTTTCATATAGACTCTCTTGAATTATATTTATAAAAAATTTAATTAATATTATTCTTTTTGTACAATTCTTAGTTCTTTTTCTATTTAAAATCCTAATTTTAATTCACTATTTTGTTACTAATGAAATTTAATTCATTATTTTTGTTTAGAGGGATAATTATGATAAAAATATATTATAAAAAAACAACAATTATGTTTAGTCTTTTTTTAATAAGTTTATTATTGTTTAACTATGCTAATTCAAATAAAAATACTATTGTTGAAGTATCAAATCATGATGATACAGATATTCAAGCTTCTATGCAAAATACAGTTACAGACATATCTAAAAAAAATAAAATCATTATAAGTCCAGAACAAAAAAATCAATGGGATATGTATCATTATAGAAGTAATTCATTAAGTATTGATATTGAACCTATAGTAAAAATTAATCCTAATATAAAGTATTGGATCACTCATGTAAAAATTAATTCCCCAAACCAATTAAAAACAACTTTTGGACATGATAATTTTATGGCTGAAAGAGAAAAAACTTCTGAAATTACTTCTAGAAATCAAGGAATTCTTGGAATTAATGCCTCTGCATTTTTCTTTGACACCAACAAGCCTTCAGGAATCATTATACAAAAAGGCAAAATTCTTGCAGAAGGTTACGGAACACCTTTATGCATCAAAAGAGATGGGACTTTTTATATACCTACTAGTGGAAAAACGGGGAAAGAACTAATACAACAAGGAGTTAAACACACTTTTACTTTTGGCCCAATATTAATAAATAATGGTGAGAAGATACCTATAACCTTTGGTAGTCCAAATGGTTCATACCCTAGAACCGCAATAGGGCAAGTATCCATAAATGAATATTATATAATTACTGCTGATGGAAAAAGGCCAGGATATTCAATAGGCCTTACCACACAAGAATTACAAGATTTATTATTTGATCGAGGTGCAACTATTGCTTATAATCTCGATGGTGGTGGATCAACAACTCTTTATTTTAATGGTAGATTAGTAAATAGTCCTTCAGATGAAACTGGCGAAAGATCTGTAGCTAATATAATATATTTTACAAAATAATTTAAACTATGTTTTTTTTCATATTCTCTATAGTATTTCACATAATATTCACACACTATAGACATTATATTGCCATAATATAGATATATAATAAACTCATAAAGTTAATAAAACATTATTTATTCCCCCAAAAAATAGATAATGTAAAAATGCAGAATGGCTTTCCCCTATTAGCCATTCTGCATTTTTATATTTATTTTTAGTTTAAAAAAGAAAAGATTCACCCATAATTTAACTTCCCCTAATTTACATGGTTTAATTAATATTTCTAGTTCAAAATTAATCTACCAAGTTAAATGTAAATGAGTCAGATAATGTATAGTCATTTTGTACATCCCAACAAACCATTACAACTTTATGAGTTCCTGTCTTTAAACCTTTAATATAATCATTATTAACTGTTGTTTTTATTTCAGTTGCAGTCCACCCACCATTTTTTTCAAATATTGACTTAGCCATTATATCAACACCATCAATGTACACAGCTCTTACTCCACCATAACCAGATTTAGTTGTCAAAAAACTAAATGGTAATTCACCTTTGCTAATTGTTCCACCACTAGTACTATATGTTGAATTAGCATCTGAATATGAAGCTATTCTTACATTTGCTAGATGGGGCATTGATACATAAGAATTAATTTGTGTAGTTTGTACACTTTTTGCTGACACAGAAGTTAATTGTAGTGTTGATAGGCAACTTCCCACCATAATTAGGCCTAATACTTTTACTAGATTTTTTCTCATATTTAAAACCTTCTTTCAATTCAATTCATACTTATTTTGCCATATTTTCATATTTTATTCAACAAAATACTCGTAAAGTCTGCTATTAAGTTCTTATATTGTACTTATCTTCAATATATTTAATTTATTACCTTTTTTTATTGCTTTGAGAATTATATAAAGATAAATAACAAATAATTGCATCCTTTATTTTTAATTTTATACAAAAAACTTTATTATTTACATAATTGGTATAATACTGTATTATAAATACGTACTTTACTACAAAAATGACTAATATGGTTTTTACTACAATACACTTTTAGCAATTTTATTTATTTTGCCAAAATGACCTTAATACAAAAAACTGAATTAATCATTTTCTTAATTGTTCATAATTTATATTTTTCTGGGGGGGATTCAAAAAATGAAAAAATTAAAACTTAAAACTTTAATAGTAGGTGTGTTATCCACACTACTTCTTACTTCAACAGTAACAATGGCTAAAACTAATACAAACACTTCAATTATTAATAAAAATTCTAATTCTGTAGCTAATGATAATGGGACTGTATATGGTGGCATGTTGTTTGGATATGCTGATGCTTTACATTTTGATAGAACATTACCTACTTTTCAAGACTTAGTTAACCAATTAACACCTCTAGGTAGTAATAGAAATCTTAATACTTTATATGATGTATTTTTTTGGTCAAGCGATGAAGCAAAAACTGCTTATGTGTATATAGGAACTTACAAAATGCAATCAGGTGATAACAATCCTTATGCATCTTGTGATAATGTACAGTGTAGCTATGATTTTGTTCGCAATTCTGGAACTACTGATATAAAAGGTTTTTCTGTGCCTCAAGGAAGACATACTATAAAACTAGTAGAAAGCACTCGTGATTTTAAAGACCCAATCGATTTCTATATTGATTATATGAATTTTAGAGTATCTTCATTGAGTTCTTACAACTTAAATGCTGCAGTACCTATTACTCAAGAATTTAAATACAAACTTCCTAAACAAATTGCCTCAAATGCAAACCTATCAGATTATGTTGGTGTTTTTGATGCAAATACTGGAAATCAAGTTTCAGCATCAATAAAATTAGCATCTGATAACCAAACTTTAATAGTAGATCCTCCAAATGGTCAATACGAAAAGAATTCAAGTTATCAGCTAATTATTAATTGTGGCATCCCATTTGCAGATAATAGTGAACTATATGATGTAACACTAATTAACTTCATTACTAAAGATACTACTCCAACTAATAATACTACTTCCCTATTATCTAACCAATCACTATTAAATTTTAAAGAACGTTCTTTAAAGTCAATAAATCTTGATGGCAATAATCTTTTAAATAATAAGAATTTAAAGGATACATCTAAAGATAAATCAAGTACTTCATTACAAAACGTTTATAAATTAAAAAATTCATCACAAAAATAGTTTCTAACCTTAAAATATGTGTCTGTATCAAAATAAATTTGATACTAGCCGATAAAAAAAGAGAATTCGCAATTGAATTCTCTTTTTTCGCGCATAATATTAATATGAAAAAAAACAATATTATACCTTATGATGATTCAGTAAGAATGCTATATGATGTTATGGAGGGATTAGATTATACAGAAATAAAATCACATCTTAACTAAAAAAACTACTACACGTTTACCTAATTTTTCTTAAATAAACGTGCAATAGTTTTTTTATATCGTTAGCCATTTTTCAAAAGAGTCTATTACTTAAAATCAAGTAATAGACTTTTTCTATTGGTGCAGGTGACGGGACTTGAACCCGTACGTAACTGGTACACACGCCCCTCAAACGTGCCGTTTGGTTCATTACCTTCAAACCCTTTATTCAAGCCATTTTAACATTGTTAACTAAACAGTAATCCACTCGTTGTTCAGCGTATCTATATTAAAAATTATAAGGGATATTTACTTATTTGTATACAATAATTTTCCCAGAATTATATCCACACTATACTCCTTTTTTATAACTCATATACAAAGAAGGCTATTTATTTCTCCTTATATTACAATACATTTTCTTATAATAAACCTTTTTCTAATAGAATTTTTTTTAATATTTCCATGTATCCTATATTATCTATGTTATATCTTAATCTCACTAACTCCAGACTATTATCCCTACAAAATTTATCCTTAATACTATCATTAATTTTTGTTTTCTCCAACTTTATTTTTCCATACCTTTCATCCCTATGATGACCACCATCATATTCTAAAAGAAAGAACTTATCTTTATCATAATAAACACAAAAATCAAAAGGAAGATATTTTCCATTACCACTTTTACAACCGCTAAATGTTTTTTGTGTTTCATATTTAATATTTGATTCTTCAAAAAAATCTTTTATAAGCACCTCAATTTTTGAACTATTATTACAATGTGGACATCTTGTACCTTTGGCTCCTAAAAAATGATGAGGAATTACCTCATATTCTTTTCCACATATATTATGCCTCATCTTTATTTTAGTTTTATTATTTTTATATGTCCCTAATACTGTATACTCATCTTTCACTAATTTATTAACTTCTTCAACAAAAGTTTCATTGGTCTTTAAAGTATTTCCATGACATTTAATGCACCTTTTCCCTCTAGTGAGGTTGTATGGTAATGTTTCATATTCAGATCCACAACATTCATGCCTAACTTTAATTTTTGTTCTATTATTTATATACTTTGAAAGAATCATATATTCTTCACCTAATTTATCTCTAACTTCTCTAACAAATTCATCGTGACTTTTTCTTCCACCTTTATTACAATAAAGACACTTGCCACTTTTCAAAAAACTCTCTGGATATATTTCAAACTCTTTACCACATTCTATATGCTTAACTTTTATATTAGTTCTTTTTGTTTTATATTCATTTAATAGAATAAATCTTGACTTTGATACCTCTTCAAATTCTTTTTTAAATTGATCTGGACTTTTCATTTGTTTCATATATACCCTCTCCTAATAAAGTTTATTTAAATTTAAGTAATCACCTATAACAATATTATATGAAATTTCATATATAAAAATCTATTTTTACTCTGAATAATATAAAACAATACATAAGCCGAATTCTGTATGTATCAAATATCATTGGACTAATTCTCATAAATTCAGTCTTTTCAAGGCATTGAAAAATCATTGATCTATATAAGCAGCACATATCTATACTTATGTGCTATATAAAGCCAGAGCTTTTCATACTAAAATGAGGATTAGCACAATGAATATTGAACAAATTTCTAATGAATTTTACAGTTACTTAAAATCAGAAGAAGATTGCTCTCCATTAACTGTAGAGGCATATCAAAGAGAGATGAATTTATTTACACATTTTCTAATGCTAAATAATTTATGTTTAGAGGTGGAGAAAATTATAACATCAATAATTCGTAGGTATATATTCTTTTTAAATTAAGATAAACACTTCAAAACCACTACTGTAAACAGAAAGATTAATAGTTTATGTACTTTTTTTAATTTTTAATCAGCCAAGAATATGTAAAAAAATTCTGTTGCTTCTGTAACTGCACCAAAGAAACCAGAAAAGATTCCTATTTATTTAACTTCAGAAGAATTAAAAAAGATTCTTGAGGCTCCAGATAAATACTCAAATAGCCATAAACTTCAAGATAAAACTATACTTGAAACCTTTATATTCACAGGTTTGAGACAATCAGAACTTTTGTACTTGAATTGGAAAAACATAAATTTTCGACAAAGAACAATTACTATACTCCACGGAAAAGGAAAAAACAACGTGTTATGCTATGACTGATACATTGTAAGAAACTCTTTGGTGTTACCTTCAATCTAGATTTCCTTTAAATAATAACTGTTTATTTTTATCTGATGGAAATAATAGGTTATCTGTAATAGCATTACAACAAATGTTTTAACATTATATTCATCTTACTGGACTAAAAAAAGGATATACCATACACAAGCTACACCATTCATTTGCAAGTTTATTGATTAAAAAAATATAGATCTAATAACAATTCAGCAACTCATGGGACATTCAGATTTAAATTCTACAAAAGTTTATACTCACATAGATATAACACATAAAAGAAGTCAAATAGAAAAGCTAAATCTATAATTAATATCGTATCTACACTTTATGATATTTTAAAGAGGAAGATAAACCTTCCTCTTAATTAAATGTTTTTAATAAAAGCTAAATATTAATAAACTTTATATCATTAAATGAAGTTACTAAAGAATCATCAAATATATTATCTATTATTCTAACTTCATAATTAGTTCCTTTGATTTCATATGCTATTTTTTCTAAATTTTCTATGGGATTTTTTACAATTACTAAATTAATTAAAGGTTCTTTCATTATTACCAAGTACAAAAAGTAATTATGGCTAATTAACCTTGCCATTTCAATTTCATTTATAGTCCAATTAAATATTCTTCCTTTACCTACACTCTTTACTTCTATATATCTATTGTAATTTAGTGAATCGTCGCTAAAAGATAGTATGTCAAATCCTGCATTAATAAAATCATGGGATACAAGTTTAACTTTATTAGCTTGAGCACATAAATTTAAGCTTTTTAATCTATTAATTTCAAAGCCTAATACAAATTCCTCGTTTAAATCTCCAATACATTTGTTTTTGATTAACTGTTCGTTTAATTCTACTTCAGTAATCATTTTACACTCCTCTAGATATAACCATAAATAATTATGATTAAGATAATAAAAATTATTTGAGTAAACTATTATATCTAAAAATTTCATATCTTCAATTATTTGCTTTTCCTCATAGCGTATGCAACTATCTTTACATACTACTTTATAATTTTCCTTAAAAAAGCATTCAGCCACTTGTTTAATATGTTTTTTATTAATTCTTATATATTCATTTGCCAATATACTTTTCTCTCTACAATTTAATATATACTTTTTAGTGTTATTACACTTGATAATTTTTTCTCCATTTTCAGATAGTGATACTTTTTGACTTTTATCTAGTATTATTAAATTATAAAGTACTAATTTATCTATTAATTCAGTAGGTTGAATTAAATTTCCACCTAAACTTGTATCCTTAATTAAATCTTTTAAATAATTTAGTTCTATATTTGTTCTATATTTATTATTAAAATTATGAACCTGCTTAACGAACCAAATCATATCACAAAATTTTTTCATTAATACCCTCTCCATTAAGATTCTTTATTAATGAATTAATATCTTCTTCAATATAATTATCACTAACTTTATCATTACTATAATTTAAATCAAATAAATCCTCCTCTAGCAATTCGTCCATCTGCTTACCTTTCTCAATAAGTCTATTATGTATAGACTCATCTATAGTATTTTTATTTTGTACAAGGTAATAATTTGTTATTTGATTTGGCTGAAGCCCTATTCTATAAATTCTCTCTCGACTCTGTATAAATTGACTACAATTATAAGTCCTATCAAAATAAATAGCATTATGGCATTCTTTATGAAAAGACACTGCTTCAGCGCAAACAGCCGGGTTTGCAATAAGAATACTTGCCTCATTTTTTTTCATAAAAAGCTTTATTTCCTTCTCTCTATTAAACTCCTTATTTTCATTATAATTTTTTGGTACATCCCCATATAAGGTATAGCATGGAATTCCTATTTTTTTAAATTCTATATTGAGTAATTTTATATTTTCCACAAATATGCTCCAAATGATTACCTTATCTCCACATCCTATGATGTTACTTGCCAATTCCATCACTTTCTTGAACTTATTGGTCTTTTCTATATTAGAATAAGCTTTTACTAATGAGACTATATCTAGTTGATCTATACTATTATAATTTTCATTTTCACAGAATTCTTTTATGAGCAAAGATGGATTTGAACTTGCCTCTAGTAATTTAATAACCTTTGCTTCAAACCAACTAATTACTAAATCTAAATCTTTCTGACCAATTTTTGCAAGTTCATTTAATGCTTTACCCACAATAAAATTATAAATTTTTTGCTGAATAGGTGACATTTCAACTGTAATCACCTTTTCATCATAAGGAGGTAAATTTAAATCTCTTTGAGTTACTCTACCAAAAAACGGATTAATTTTTTCTTTTATCTTTTTCACTCCATCATTTGATTTTAATATATATTTAAAATTTTCTTTACTATTAAATAATATATTACTTGGATATAAAAACTTCATTAAATTGTAAATATCTTTTATTCCATTAGGTGTTGGAGTTCCTGTGTTTATGGATCTAAATTTAGCAAATGGTGCTAATTCCAATATAGCTCTAGCCCAAGAACCATTATTAAATCGCTTTATATAGTGTGCCTCGTCGAGAATTAGAGTGAACTTATCTTTACATAGAAGATCAATCAACTTATCAACATCTTTTAGAGCTGTAGCATATGTTGTCAAATATAACATGGCATTATTATAGTTTTTATATAGTTTATCCCTTTCATTACCTATTAATAAATAGGAATTAGCCTTCTTCTTAAAACACGCCTCATATTCTTCTTCCCAAGCAGTAAAACAACTTGGTGGTCCAACTACTAATATTTTATTTGTTAATCCCTTTTGTAATCTAATTGCAAAAACTGCATAATTCATTGTAGTTTTTCCACTACCCGGTACTGAAAAGTTTGCAAAATTCCTAACTAAAAGATTTTGAAGAACTAATCGCTCTTGATAATGATACAAAGCTCTCTGGAAATTAGGTATTTCTATTCTAGGTAATTTACCTAACTTTTTCACTGCATTACCATTTTTTTTTGCTTTTTCAAATTCTACTATTTCAATTTTAGAAGCATTAATAACATTTATGATTGGTGAAGTTAAGTTAACACTTTCACCTTTTTTTTTAAAATACGCTATTAGTTCTGGTAAATACTCTTGAATTTCATAGTAATTATTATGGATGTACTTTCCATGTTCCCACTCAAAACCATAGTTATTCAACAATACCATTATTCTGCTTGTAGAAATATTATTATCAAGATCCAGAATTATTTTTTTGCCAAGTTTGTCAATATTGACCATATAAATCACCTATAAGTAGGAGTTAACTAACTCTTGTACATCTTTCATAATATTCCTAAAGTCTATTCCTTTTACCAAATCACTGCTTCTATCTATCTGCATTAAAACATTTTTTGCCTTTTTTGCTAGTTCAATAGGAGTATTCATTGCTCTTTTATTTTTAATCAACTCATAGGCTAAAGTAATCTCTGAATATATTTGATCATTAGAAGCATTTTTATTATATATAATATTATCTAAAATATTTTTTTTAATATGGCTATCTATAAATCCATCGCTTATATTCCTAATATAATCTCTAGGAATACTTTTCCCATATTTATCTGTATTAAGTTTTAATATTCTATTAATTATATCCATAGCTTCGTCATCATTTTGCATTGCAGAATTCCCTTTTTTATTTTTTAATAGTTTAAGTTCCTTATTAAATTCAACAAAATGATCATGGAGTTCAAATACCTTCGTATAGTCATTTTTTTCACCAATATATTCTAAAAATTGATCTATTAAAGTCAGAACTTCAAAATCTGTTTTTATCTCATTCTCTGTACGGTTATGGACATCTGCAAGTTCTTTATTTGTTAAACCATATAATTCCCTACCTTTCTTTAGATTTAATAATCTATTAATAGGTTCATAGTCCAGTTTATAATCCTTTGCTATTTGCAACTGTACTTGTATTTTATATAATTTTTTTGGTGATAAATCTTTATCGATACGGTACACTCTCATATATTTATATTTATTATCCCCTGTAAGAGTATGTAACGTCATAAAAAGAGCTAATCTCCTATTTGCGTCAATTACAAAACCATCATTACTTATGTATCCCGGTGACTTTTGTCCACATTTCTTAAGGTCATTTTCTAATTCCTTACAATTTGCTTTTCCTTGTAATAAAAGTTCACAAATATATTTATTGTGTTCTCTATTCATTGTATCTATTTTAAAACCTAATTCTTTTTCCTTCATAGCCTTTTCTGCAATAAATCTACCATTCTGCTCGTTAAACCATAAAAATTCTATTGGTAAACTATAGATTTTTAAATTATAATAATCTCCATCTAAAAATACTCTTTGTTGACCTTCATATGAATTATTTGATTCTATATATCTATCAATTCTATCAGCAAACTCTGGTATCATAAATTCACCCCTCTGTCATTTACAAGTTACTCTCTTTTATTATTAATTAAGCTCCAATCCAAATCATATTCCAACACATCCCAATAGTAATTTATTTTTTCAACTATTTTTAGTTTTTCTCAATTTCCCCATTTTATGCGTTAATAGTTATAGTTACCTACTTAAATAGTATTCATTATTATTACTGCGTTAGAGGGAGAATCATATTGTTTTGATAACGCTATGGGGAGGGAGAAGCGCCAAAATACATAATAAACACTGATAATGAATTGAACAAAATATCCTTAAAGATTAAGAACACTTATAAATATTTAAAATACCATGCTATTTCTTAAGAAATAAAAAACCAAAAGTTTCAAGTCCGCATAATGATCTCAAAATTTCCTTTAATAGATAGTTGTGAGGCTATCTACTTTTATTTGTTAAATTAAAACTATTTCTATATAAAAAGCTCTTAATAAGTATTTGATTTTATATTTGGTCTTTTTATATAAAGAAATTGTAGCATTTATTATCTATTATTAAGGAGGAATTTGACTATGAACAACCAGAAAATTACCCACATCAATAAAGTTGGAATGAAAACTGACCCAGTAAAATTGCCAACATCCATACAGCTACCATTAATGGAAGGGAAACAAGTAAAAATATTAGCAATTGGAAAAAAGGCTGTTTATATAGCAATTAAAGCAGTTTGTATAACTGAAGGCTTTGCTGTATAGAATGGACTGGAGTTACATTGGAAACCATCATTTAAAATTATGCCGAGAGATAATGATGGCGAAAAAAGGAGTGTGATTAGTTGGTTTGTTTTGGCAAATAATATTGCAGCATAAAATGGATATAGAATTGCAGAGAAACTGTTCTCTGTTTTCTATTACCTCCATAAGAACTTGCTGTTTTATTCAATGAATGTAACAAATGTAGACATGTGTTACTTTAAAAAACTTACAAATGCCTCTATTGCAAGAGTTAGGTATATGCTATCGTTACTATGTAACATATTAGTTTCTACTTTAACATTAAATGTATCACAATTCTTTAATTCAGAAGAAGGAGTAGATTGTATGAAATTAGTTCAACCAATTAGGGACAGAAAAAAGATTCAAGAAATGCAAAATCAATTATTAAAAAAAGGTATGAGAGAATATATGCTTTTTACCATAGGTATTACCTGTGGTTTAAGAATTAGCGACATTTTAGTTCTAAAGGTAGCTGATGTAAGAAATAAATCCTATATAAGTTTACTTGAAAAAAAGACACGGAAGCCTAAAAGATCTGAACTTCACCCAGAGCTACAAAAGGATATACAGAAATATACTCAATATATGAAGGATGAAGAATATCTTTTTCAAAGCCGTAAAGGAAATAATAAACCTATTACTAGAGTACAAGCGTACCGAATATTAAATGGTACAGCCTCAAAAATTGGCTTGGAAGAAATCGGTACTCACACCTTGCGAAAAACATTCGGCTTTTGGCACTATCAGCTTTATAAGGATGTGGCTATATTACAGGAAATCTTTAACCATAGTTCTCCCTCCATAACACTGCGTTATATTGGAGTTACAGATGATATGAAGAATGAAACAATAGTTGGTGTAGGAAATTTCTTTTACCAGATGGATTAAAAAAATTAATGTCAATATTAAAGTAGTGATAAAAAAGCACTACTTTTTTAACTTGCATAATATATAAAAATACTTGTTTTATGCAAATCATTTGTTTCCTTAATTTACATTTGAGTAAAAATAGATTTGTTAGAGTATAAATTAAATGAGAGAGGATTAATAGATATGAAAATTGAATTAGGATATAATTAGTTTATTCCTCTGTGTATTTGTTTTTTACATATGGATATGGATAAACTGATATACTATTTATAAATCTCCTTCGTTTAGCAGCTAGAAGCGTGTAATACATGTTATCTCGTCCTACTGGATTATCAGTATGCAAATATATAGAATTTGCCCTTAATCCATTTTCACAAAAATATTTTACTAAATCATAGCCAGATGATAATAATTTTCCTTCCCCATCTATCCCCAGATCATGGTCAAGTGACAATATTTCAACCTCATATTCATCATTTTCAAGATAATACAAAGCTTGTTCCATATTTCTAGCAACTACAAAATCTTCTGGACAATCCCGAAGATCATCCAAATATAAATTAATTTTTTTCTTCATTGTTATCTCCTGTCATTTAATCTCATCTTAATATCTATATAGAACTAAAAATTAAAAGAAAAATGACAAGTTAGTTTCCGACGCTCTCATGTCATTTTTCTCAAATAACCCTATGATTACACAGAAGGTCACAATTTATGGATATTTAACAATAATATAATTATAAACACATTTCCATGTTATCGCAAGTTATTTTTCATTTTCTTTTATTATCTAATGTTTTCTTTACTTTTCACAAATTCTATTTTTACTTATCTAAATTTACTATACTATTTAAACGGCAGTCCAATCTACTGGTTCCCTTTATCCCAAACTCCATAATTAGAAAAGCTACTATAAAACCTCCCCCTAATATGATTACCGTAATATAGGTATATTATCGTTAATATAATAACTAAATTATTCTACGAAAAATATAAGTCAGTTTTGCTAATAATAATATAATAAAGTTATCATAATAACACTATAAGTATTTTATAGAGAAAAAATGATAACTTTAAACATATCAAATACAGGCTAATGCTAATGGTTATAATTTTCAATAGACATTTAATTTTTTACTATTAAAATGATATTTTCTTTTGAACTTCTATAGAAATTTGGCTATCTATCATATCACCTATATGTAACAATTTATCTTCCAAAGTTTTAAATTTATAAACTCCATATTCACCATATTGGCTCAATATACTATACTGAATATCATATAATTCTTCTTCATTTAGTATGTTGCCTACCTCTATATTAATTTGATTGATATAGGAAACCCCTAATTCTATATGACTAATTTTAGTATTTTTTCTTTTAATAATACCTTTATACTCATATGTTTTAGTTTTCATAATGTCGTGAAGGACTGCTTTTAACATTAATCTATCTTTATTTATAACTTCTTCAGCATTAACATTAAATGGATTAGTAATATAATTTCCAACTATTCCTTCTATGTTTTTCATTACTCCTATAGTATGGAGTAATAGTCCCCCTATCTTATTTCCATAATTTTTTTCACCTGCAACACAATGAGTAAATGCTTCCCATCTTTCTTGGTTATACCCCAAAGCTCCTGTTGCAGCAATTGCTATCTCCTTATATTTATACTCCATACTATTAATTGTATCCTCAAAGTACTTAACCAATTCTTCTGGTATTTCATATTTAGGCATTAGCTTATAATTCTCTATTTCTTCATTCACTATTGTCAAAATTGGATATGAAATTTGACTTTGTCCATTAAAACTAATTAGTTTACCTTTAACATTTATAGTTTGTCCACTTTTAAATATTTTATTTAATTTTTCCGCTTCACTCCAGATTGGAAAGGTAATACTATCTGAATCATCACTAATCCTAATTTGCAAATAATCCTGTCCATTTTTACGTTTTTTGATTTCCATTTTATTTATTTTTCCCACAAACTGAATTTCAGTTCCTTGTTTTTGTTTTTTAACTTCGTTAATCTTCATTGTAATCTCTCCTTGTGATTTTTTATCATTTGTTTCTATACATAGATTATAAAATATTTAATATTTCAAAATCTATTTTTACTCCCCTCATAGACTCGATTTTCAATATATATATTAATGGTTTATAATAAACATTTTTCCACAAAGGTATACCTTCATTATATTTAGGATTCCTATGCTTTTTACGCCTAAAATTTCCTTATATTTTCTATCTCTTTAAATTTAAAAATGTTTGATAAATTTTATTAATCTGATTAATATTAAGTTTTTATCAAACATAGTAAAGATAAAAAGCTTAACAATGCAAATAAAATATAAACTTTATATTTTCAATTGAATAATATCTAATCAAGCGGATAGAATTTAGAATGAGAGGATAATTCATTCACAAGAAGAGCATATTGTGAACGAAGTCTAATCTCGCCCAAATTTCAATTTTAGCTTTTATTTTTTATATTTTTCTTTTAATTTTATTAAGTTATACTATCATTTAACAATAAATTCAATATATGTGCTTTACTAAAACTTATTAACGATTTCAAAAAGTTTAACCTAAAGGTGATATAGACGGACTCAAAGAGGTTGCATTAAACAACAAAAGTAGTTACACGCTTTATGATTATGTTAATTATAGAAACATTAGCTATGAATTCCGTACTTTACCAGTAGAACTTAATGATAATATTGCTAACTACTTTGGCAAATAAAATATAGCTTTAAGATAGAATGAGAGGTACCCACTCTCCTCTTTTTTATAAGATTTTTAATAGAAAAATGCTAACTTTTTAAGAAGCTCTTATTATTTAAAAAATTGTACTAATTTCATAATGTTATTGTTCATAGAAATAATGCCATCATTAGATAATCCTCTGTTCCCATGGCTATATCTTTACTGTTTTAGATTCTATTATAATTTATATGCAATAGAACTAACATTGTTCTTGCTATACTTATATCCATCTTTTTTGAACAATACTCATATTTTAAGTAATTTTGTTCATTATTAACATGAGTACTTATTTTTTATATGATCTGCAATTCTATCAAAATCATAAAAAATAAATTTTTCATTATAACCTAATACATTTAAATCTTGTAATATTTTCTTTTTGTTAACTATTTCCACAGTAATATCTTTGTAAATTTTTTGTAATACTAAATTACTACTATACCCAAGAAAAGTATCAGATTTAACATATCCTTGATAAATAAATAAACCATGCTGATTCTTAATTCTTTCAAATTTAGTAATAGGATTATAAGTAAATATAGGCAAAAAATCAATCCAATCAGCATTTAATTCTCCTATTTTTATTAAATTCAATACTATTGGTAAAATCTCTACATATATGGTAGTTAACATAGATATAATATTTATATTTTTAGGCAATTCAATCGAAAATAACTTGTTAACTTTCCCAACTATATCAAGTTGAGCATTAAATTCATTTATTATTTCTTTTATATCTTCAAAATCATTTGTATCTTCAATTATTTTCTTTGGTGAAATATTTGGTTTTCTTTTATTTACATATTTAGTAAAATAATCATAAATTTCAGACATTAATGTAATTTCATCTTTGGTTTTTACTAATTCTGCAATTAAATGTTTACTTTTATTTTTTTCTTCTCCATTTAATATCTTTTTATATCTAGATCTCTTTTTATATAAATGATTTGAATAAATATCTAATAACTCATACATTAATTTTTCAAATAAATAATTATTATTTGAAAATAAATTTAAAAACATTTTTATGTTACGATTTTTAGTAATACTATCTTTATCCATGAATAAATCAAAAATATCCATATCCATTTCATTCTCTTCATATAATCTATTTGATATATCTAATGTATTTTTCTTTTCAATCATATGAATATACCCTATATCACTATTCGCGTCATCAGAACAAGCAAAATATAGTGCTACTAAAGGTGATGTTGATATATCAATTAAATTAGTTGGTATTCCATGATGTTGTGAAAAAGCTGTAAAACTTTTTCTATCTAAATCAGAAATTCTTGAACCAATTTCTTGATAAAAAGTTCTAACCATTGTTTTAAATGATATTTCCTTATTATTATCAATATTTATATTAATATTTCTTAAACCAGAAGCAATTATGTTTTCATATTTGCCCCCTTCTCCTCTAAAATAAAATCTCTCACCATGTACCTCACTTAAAAAATTTATAAAAGAAGCTAAATTTTTTATCTTATATGTTTTTTTGCCATTCTCCTTTGATACGTATTTTGTATCTATTTCTCCTATAATCCCCATTATATTTTCTCCCACCTATTTATACTATTTCAAATCATTTCTTACTGTTTATCAGCTATGGTAAAATTAGTAGTCTATAAAACCTCTTATCTTAAATAAACTTATAAGAAAGAAGGCTATTTAATTCACATTTTATTTTATTATGTTAATCTCTTTAGCCATAAGTAAGAATTTTTAAAAATTGTTATATAAAACATCCATAAAGCTCCATGCCAAAAATCCTTTATACTATTCCCACACTCAAATTCTATATCATTATTAATAGCTTCAAAATCAACTTTTTTACTTCTACACCAGTCTATTTTAACATAAAGTGTATGTTTGCCTTCTGAAACCTCAAATGACTTTTTTTCATTTGAATATATACTACCAATATATTTTGAATCTAACATAATTTTATAATTTCTAAATTTATCATATTTTACAATATTCCTGCATATTGTTAACTTCAATTTTCCTTCTCGCTTTCTATTAATATGTAGTTATACTAATATAAACCATTTTACCTCTCAATTCAAAATTTTTCAAATAATATTATGCTAATTCGATAGTTAACATTCCCCTTCTTTTCAATAAAAACATAAAGTCAACTTTATAATTTAAAGCTGACTCTATATCTATCTACTCTATTTAATTACCTTAAATGGTGGGTGTCCAGTTTCTTGATTTTGTAATACACTTGGAGTTCTAAATCTTTGGCTAGATTTTAATTCAATTATATATTCATCATCTTTTTGTTCTTTCAATTCAACTGTAACCCAAAGTGGATAGCGTGAATCTGGGGCAGAAAATATATTTACAACTCCATCATAATCAAAAAATCTACCCATTAAATTCTTCTCGCTTGTTATCCAAAGTCGCATATAATCATCTTTAGAATTATGATTTTTACCTTCTTCTGTTATTGGCGTAATTGTGAATTTTATATTATCATCTTCATTAAGCCCTAATTCAATAATACTTTTTATTAAATTAGCTTTAAAATCTTTTTCTAGCATATAATTATATTTCTTAATAATTTTCTAATATTAAGTTCCTTGCATTTCCTAATTCTTTTAAAATTGCTTCTTTATCTGAATCAATAAATAGAGAAATTTTTTCCTTTATTCCATACTCTATCAAATAAAAAAACTCTTTATATTTTAAATATGATACTTCTTCTTGATAACCCGGAAATTCCATGCTTAATACAACTTCATCTTCCTCACATCTTTCTGGATCACCATTATCAAATGTATTGTAGGTAGCTATCATACAAACTGAATCAAATACAACATCTTCTTTTGTCAAAATTACCTCTATACATTTCATTATTCTTGTTTTACTGATACAAATTCCTCTAATAAAATTTTTATTCCATTCTTCATTCATAATTCTTTTTTTATCCATAAATACTCTCCTTATATATTAATTAAAGCTTGTAACAGGGAAAAAATTAGTAACTTCACCATTTCTAAAATATCCCATGAATTTCATTCCATTTGAAGCCTCTCCTAAAATTAAGTAACCATGCATATATCCATTTTTCATTGCTTCTTTCCCCCACTCATACATTTCTTCATCTGTATAACTTGTAGGATTATACGTTGTTTTTGGATCTTTTATAAATTTGTATTCGTCTAAAAAACCATCTTTTCCATCACCTTTAGGGATTCTATATTCTATACTCTTTATTCCCGGAAAATTTTTATCAGTAATAATATTATTAGGATCCACCATATTTTTAATATCTTTACCCGTTGATTTTAATTTTTTATAGAATTCAACTTCATTATGAGTACCAATAACTCCTTTCTTCCCACTAATTGGAACAGGTTCAGCAATTAAATGCGTTTTCGCATTAGCAGAAATTTCATAGTTAATTGTACTCATAGGTGTTCCTTGTTTCCACTTATTTATGGCTATCTGATATGCAGCCTCATATTCTGCAAATTTTTTATAATCTGAAGCTTCTCTAGCCATCCTACTTTCAGTTATATTATTAAGAACTCTATTTCTTATTGTAGGCCCTTCAGTAGCACTTGCTGTTATTGATTTGAATTTCAACTTATTTGCAAAAAAAGGAACTCCATAATGACCAACTACATGTGCTGCCCCTTTTTCTTCATATTCATCAGACACTTGTTGGCTCATATCTTCTACTGCTCCAAATGGGTTATTAAATACTGACCTTATCTTCTTATTGTCCTCGTGAAAAATGGATTCAGTATAATCAAACATACTTGGAGTATCTCCAGTTACCTTTGAAATTAAATAACCTGTACCACCCATTACATATTGAAAAATTCCTTCACCCAAATTAAGTAGATCTTCTCCAAAATTTACTACACCTGCTCCTAAATTATATATATCCTTGCCCAGATTCTTTGTTCTATCCCAAACATTTGATTTCTCAATATACAATTTATTGGCTTCTTCCGCATAATCATTATCTCTTTCCTCATAAGCCACCACATATTTATTGAATTGGTATTCTATATCCTCTTGACCTTCTTCAAACCAATTCCCATATTGCTTAATTATATCCCATATATCTTCAATTTTCCTATAGTTATTTTCCTCCTTTAGTTTATCTTCAGCAGTTATAGATGGATTTGCACTGGTTGTATAGTAGGCTGATGAGTAATTGAAATATAGTCTTGTTTGTCCAGATGATACTAAATCTTTTAAAGCACTTATAGATAGAAACATAGTTTTCATATTACAATAAATATCTAACCTATCTACTCTTACCTCTGCTCCATAATTAATCGGATGTATTATGCTTGTCATATCATTATAAAATCCATCAAATAATCTATATAATGTATCTAACTCTACCTTACAAGACTCTATTTCATTCTGTAACTCCTTATGCTTGTCTACCAATGCCGTTACAGCCTCTCCACTATTTTCATTTTCTAATCTACCATTTATTCTATTTAAAGCCTCCTGCATAGTTTCAAGGGCTTTTCTATATGTATATATTTTCTCTGTAATCTCCAATATAACAGAGAAATTTATCTTTAGATCAAGTTTCAAAGACTTCCCTCCTTTATTTCTTGAACTTTATATCCCTGTCATTTATTCAAAATTACTATGGTTCATTATATCTTCAATCAATCTATTACAATTCCCAATAAGTTTATTTACGATATGCTCAAATTCATCTCTAACTTGATTATTTTCAAAGTCCATGTCCTTTAAGCTCTGTAATATATTTTTCTTTTGCTTTTCTATATCTTCAATATATCCATTAACTAAACTTTGTGAATATTCTTTAGTATATCTTTCTGCCATAACTATTACCTCTACTTAATATTTAAGCCTTTGCTTAATTCTTCATCTTTCTTCCTAAAGTCCTTAACAAGCTTTTCAACATCATCAGAATATTGCTGTATCTTCTTTAAAAGTTCTGGAGCTTTTGTATCTGTCATAACTTCTAATGTATCTCTAATTTTATTTATAAAGTCAGAGTTTTGCCATTTTAATCTACTAGCACTATCTGTCATAAAATCAGCAGAGTATGGTTTAAAGGATTCAATAGCACTATTTAATGTTACAACATCTTTTTCTAGTTCATCAATTTGTACTTTAATCATTAACAAGACCTCCTTCCCCTAATTTGCTTAACAAAACTTAATAAAAAATAAAAAAGACACACCTCTAAATTAGATTTATAAATACATTCATGCTAAATGATTTAATATTTATAAACCTCATAAAAGAAGTATGTCTTATATTGAAATTCACTATTATTCTTTATAGCCTCATTAAGCACTTAAACTATATATTTTTTTGTTTTTAACTATATCGTTTGCTTAATGATTTAGGTTCCCACACCCACTTACATTTTACCTTATATCTTCTCTTGTTGTAAATGTATATTTCTTTGTTTCATTCGCTGCTAACTATCTATAACAACATCTAACTTAAAAAGTCATCATAACTTCACTATAAGCATTTTATAGAGAAAAAAAATGATAACTTCTATCGTTAACGAATAAAGGCTAATGCCAAACAATTTATATTTATTTAATGGTATATCCTTTTATGTTTTTATGAATAGTCACAAAAACACCAAATCACTAATAAATAAAACTGCTTATACTCTTTTGTTGTTTTATTACTATGCTCTTATATTTTTATTAGCTTTTACCTTTATACTTATATGTTCATTTGTGTTTTTAGTAATTTTTAATTTTAATCAGATACACTATTAGATTGTAAATAACAAACCCTTCAGCCTACGACTTGCGAACTCTGCAACCCAATTTTGTTTAAGTAGACCAATTTGAATTAATTGGTTATTTTATAAATTTACCTAATTTAAAGTATTTTCATTCTTGCAAGTTATCACTAATTCTTCTTATAGTTATATACTAATAGAGGATTTAATGATAACTTAAAATATAGAACTCACATTGTTTTTTAAGTTCATAGTTTCTTCGTAGAAAAACTATTTACATTAGTCCATTAGTGTTACATATAAGTAATTAACTTATGATTTTATTGTTATTAGTAAAGTTTCCAAACAAATTTAAATAAAAAGAAAAAAGGAGCTTAATCACTCACTTTTTCTATTATGCCTACTTCAAGATTTGTCGCTAAAGTAAAGTCATCCTCCCCATAACCCATGAAATTGCCTAATATCATTAATATACTAAAAACTCAACACATGATTTAACAGAGCTAAATAAAAAATAGATATTCCCTCCAAAAATGACGCTCATATAAGTAATCTATTTATTTAGTAAATGTATTAAAACTTATAAATTGACTTTTATTAATTAAATAATAAGCTATGTTTAAGAATTTTGCTCATTATTTTAAATTTTTGATGGAAGTTATTTGAAAGTTCCATTAATGAATATGTATATTAACTTATACATTAAATATATTTAATATGCTTTTTTAATTATGTGTTGCCAGTTCCAAGGCAGGGGATAACTCTTAATGTGTTCAAATTTCTTAATCAAAACTGAACCAAATGCTCCAGTTTCTATTATCATTCTATCATCACCAACAATGTTAATTGGTCCTACAAACGGGTGTGCTATAACCTCTAATCTAATTAGATAGCCACTTCCCCCTTGCCTATCAACATTTACTATGTCAACGCTATATGGAAAAATTACTGGCAATTCGGTTAAATATTCTTTGTAATAGTTATTTATTTCTTTCTGCATATATGGAATAAGTAATGAAATAACCATATCTCTATATATAATTTCCTTTGAGTTCTCTGTTACTTCGTATTGCTCAATTTTAGGCTGTTGTTTTATGGCCAATTCATAGGCAGAACATGGGAATGTAAAGGTTGTTATAACTGTTAAAAGACTTATTACAAACACTATTTTTTTCAAAAGTACCACCTCCAGAGAGCATTCCATAAATAGTTTTTCCTATAAGTTGATTTATATTAAAGAAATGCAACCATTTAAATCAATAATATAATTTACATATTGTATATATTTCTTAATGCCTTTCTTGCTATTATATCTTGATGAACGTGTAAAGTCAGTGAATGTTTTTCTGCATGATTTACATATATATCTTTGCCTTCTGTTATACTTACCATTTCTATATACTTCATCTTTCTCTCAATTAGAAATAATTTATGCCTCTTTCATCTTATAATTAAATAGAAGACTGCTAATAAGCAGTCTCAACAGGTTGCTCATTAACAGTCTTTATAAGTTCTTCAATAGTATTAAACCCTTTATTAAAAGCATATGGTACTTTCGGAATATCTGCACTTTCAACAATAGATACAAACTCTAAATCATGCCTTACAATATACTTATTATTAACAAAAGCGTTTACTAGGTGGTTGTTTTTAATAATATAAAATTTCGTCATTGAAAATTCTCCTTACTTTTCAAAATTTAAATTTACAATATGAATATATCATCATGTTTATAGAAAATTCAAATAATACTACTATATTATTGTTTGTAAAAAAATACGAAACACCTAACTTTATATGTCTAAATAAACAGTACACTAATGGTTTTGACTTTACACTCAAAATCTTCAGTCTACGACTTACAAATTTACAATCCAACCTTTTATTTTAGTATACCATGGAAAATTAATTGGTTGTTATAAATACTTACTTAATTTAAAGTATGTTACTTGCCTAAAGGTATTTCCCCTATAACCATGGATAATTTATTAATTTTAAGACATCACTCAATTTAAAGGATTTTCATTATATCAAGTTATCACTAATTTTACATATAGTTTAAATATAATAGAGAATTTAATGATAACTTAAATACACTAATTTATATGGTTTCTTTTAAGTTTTCAGATTTTTCGTAGGAAAACTGTTTTTGGTTTAAGTTATTAGTGTTATATATAAGTATTAGTTATCTTCTTAAATAACTAATTATTAATATCTTCTATATTCATACTATTAGAAAAAGAAACAGGGGTTAATTAATTCCCCTGCTTCCCTGTTCTAAATTTTATATTATTCTATATTTGCACCTTAAAATCTTCTCTCTCTTTCCTGTATTAGGATTAAAACGTACTTCTCTATATGTTTTCTTAATAATAAAACCTTTCTCATTTAGAATTGATGTAATATTAGAAATGGTATTTCCCTTTTTGCCGGTCATAGCTCCTATTTTTATTTGGTATTGATGACTTTCAAAGTCTGGAATTTCATGCATTATATGATGTTGTAACCAGATGTAAACTTTAATACATCCATCTGAAACTTCATCCTTATGATCTATAAGCTTTTGTAGCTGTTTTATACTAACTCTTGTAAAGCCATCTTTTATAATAATATTGTCTTTTATGGAATAATAGATAATGCCCTTCTCCTCCTGTTTTCCAACTAATTCTTCATCTAAAAGTTGAATTATTCGTCTTTCTATTGTTCTTTCAGAAACCATAGCTACCTTTTCAATATCTTTCTTGGTACACCTAATTACATTATTCAGTTTGCAAAACATTAGTATTGCAATATATATCCTTAATGAACAATCATGTATAATAGCAAACTTGTTAATAAGCCCAACTGGTAACTTAACACATCCCTTGTCCGAATGATTAGAAAAATCAATAAATCCAAATTGCTTGTACAATTCTGCTGTATACTTTATTGGTTTATCATAAACTTTATTAATTATATCTAGCATGTATACTTCTTCATATGTCGGCACATTATATTTTTCCCAAGCCGACATAATTTGAAGTACCTTATTTAACGAATATCCCATGTTATTTAAAAAGAATGATATTAAAAACGATATAACCTGCTCTTTATTATCACTTTCTTTATATACCATCATTTTTTGAATTGGCTTTGGTATTGCATAAAAATTTATCATATTAAATTTTTGTATATAATCTTCTAGAACTATAAATTTTTCTGGTATTATTGGCATACATTTATACCTCCATGAAAATTATATAAACTTAAATTGCTCTCAACAATTTCAATAGAATTTCTTTCTATCTTTATGTTCTTCTTCTTAATAAAATCCAAAACTTCTGGATCAGTAAGTACTCTTGAAAAATTGGATGATTGTGTTATTCCTAGCTTTGCTTTTATATCTTGCTTTTTATATTTACCAACATTAAGTTCTGTTAATAATTTTATAAAATTACTAGCATGACAATTTTCTCTTCTACTATTAGTATCATATTCTTTCCTCTGTATTTCCTTTTTCTCAAATCTTGCAAAGAATATATCTTTTTTGCAATTCTTTAACTGCCCATTAACTTGATCTACTACCTCTTCATCTGCACATATAATAAACACCTCTGTATCTCGTGTAACATCCCTATCAACTCTCTTAATTGCTTGATATATCTCTCCTGCTATAAATGTCACTCTTATTCTCTCTAAATCTTTATCAATAAATTGTTTCATCATATTTTTTCTTGAGCTGCAATTAGTATTAATATTGATGTTATTGTCACTATAATAAAGATATTTCATAATGTATAAATGTTCTGGCAAATTATAAGTTATTGGTATTAAAACTTGGCTAAACTCTCTCCAATTATTTTTGCCAATTATGTTGCCAAAATGTTCAACCTTAACCTGTTTTTCTTTCCCACAATGTTCTAATTTTTGTTTCAAACTTTCCTCATATTGTTTTGATGTTATTACTAGCGTTTCTTTGCCATTACATGCTAAAGTTTCTATTAACCTTTCAATTTCTTCTTCATAATTGGAATAATTTTTAACAGCTGTTTTAGTTACATTATTATTAGCTACATTCACTGTCCATCTTGAATGATCAAAAATCTTGGCTTGATTTGAACATTTAAACAAATGTGAAGCCAGTTTATAACAATGATTAAAACCACCATTAGCGTCAAGAAGAATATTATTTTCCAACTTCCAATACTTGATTTTATTATTATATGTATAAATGTTATCCGCATTTATATAGCAAACAACGTTATAGAACTGTTCTATAAATTTGATTTCTCCTACAAAATCCTTCTTTGTCATATCAACAATATCACTCTTTTTGCATGTCAACATATTTTTTTGATATTGCCTTGCATGTTCGTCAGTTATATAGTGATCAATCAAATTTTTTAACATCCTAAATTTCTTTTTCATATTAGTATCATAATTCAAAAATTTAAATTTTCTTCCTTCTGCTCCATTTTCACTAACCCTTACTTCTTCTATTGCTTCTTTTATTGGACTAACACATTCATTATATATTTCTTTTAATTGTTTCTTATGCGAAATCATATTTTTAAAGGAATTGATTCTGAATATATCACTTTTACTAGTTATTAACATATCAATTTCTTCATCTAATACAAGAATAGATCTACCTTGCGTAAAAACTTGTCTTTCTTTTGAATTTATGCTTAATCTTTTATATTTTTCATGGGTAATTATTACCACTTGATAATCTTTTATTTTATCTATCATAGTTTTAAGAGTACCATGATTTACAGCAATTGCAATTTCCTTACCTGCTAGTTCATTTATTCTTTTACAAGCAGAATAACTATCCTCATTTTTATCTATAAACTTCATTACTAAAACGCTTTTTCTACTTGGATCTATCTTATAAAGATCAGCTAATGCTTCTTGTATTGCTATGCTCTTTCCTCCCCCTGCTTCCATGTCAATTACATTAAAATGATCTCTATTTTGACCATTAATAACTTGATTTTTTATATATGCTTTTTGCTCATTTATTTTTTCTTGCATTGTTTTCATAATATTCCCTCCCACTCTTTTAGTAAAATTAAAGGAAGTATTAATATCCACAAAACTCAAATTCTTGAATTGCATTTCAAAATGTTCTATACTTAAATTGTTAGTTTTAAGCAGTATAAAAGCTGTGAATATTTATATTTTAGGGACTATAAGATTCGCCAAAATCTTATGGTCCTTTTCCTTTTGTTTTACTTTGTAATTATTATATTAAATTAAATATCCTCAAGTCTATTTTCAGTACTGTGGTAAATTGCTCCATTTAGTAAATCTATATTTTTGTATAATTTACCTCTAAAATTTTCTGTGTTTTATCTCCTTAAAATATATTTGAAATTACCTTTAATCTTTGATTATAAAAGAATTGTAAGAAGAATTTTAAAATAGGAAGGAGAATTTTATCATGGTAATAAGCAACTTAAAACCAACATATGTTAGCATGGTTGGAACTAAAACTGATCCAATAAAACTAGCTACCAGTATCCAATTATCATTAATTAGTGGTAAAAACGTTGAACTTCTAGCAATGGGCAAAGGAGCAGTATACATTGCTAATAAAGCTGTTTGTATTACAGAAAATTTTGCAGAACAAAATGGCTTAAAACTAAACTGGAAACCAAGTTTTAAAACGATTAATGGTAAATATGATGGACAACCTAGATGTGCAATGTCATGGTTAGTTTGGACAAGCTAAAAACAATGGATGAAAAGCAGGGATAAAAATTTATCTCTGCTATTTTTATAATAAATCTATCTAGTACAAATCTATTTTTAGTCCAACTTAAATTTTCTAACTTTTAAATACTTCGGCATAAAGGGTATAAGTATATAAATTTCTTAACTTTTAAAAATGAAAATAATTAAGTACAATGTATCAACAGGTGTCAACTACAATCAATACATATCAAATGGTGTTAAACTTCATTTATGCTATAATAAATCTAACATTAAAGAATTTTTGTATTATTAATTGAAGGTGATATGATGAAATGTGTTTCTTTAGATGATCAGATAAAGAAATATTTGTTTAATAGTGAATTTAAATTGAGTTTAGAAGAAAGAAAAATAATTGTTGCATTGGCTAGTATGGTAACTGAAGCTGATGAAGATTCTAAAGAATATGTTTTTAGTGTAGATGAATTTACATCTCTTATTGGTATGAAAGACGAAAGGAAATACTCTGAATTATCAAAAGTAACTAAAGGTCTTATAGGTAAAGTTTTTGAAATAGAAGATGATGATACTTTAACTCAATTGTCTTGGATTAGTTCTGCAATGTACAAAACAGATGGCAAAGATGTTGAAGAAGTTATTTTAAGCTTTTCTCCACTATTAAAACCATATATGTTAAATATACATACTTTGTTTGAAAAATATAAGTTAGATTATATTTAATGTTAAATTGATAAACCTAATAATCTCTCGTTATATATTTACAACATATACATAGATTGTATAACAATGCCACCCACATCTTTAATCCAGATACATAAATATAAAGACTCGTTTTTTGAGTAGTACTATCTAGGTTTCTATGTAGCATTATTTTATGATAACTTTAATTTGAAGGTTTTTAATATTTCGATATAATTAGAATATACTCATATTGGAGTTTCAAATGATTAAATAATAAAGAGAGATATTATATATGATAGATTTAAAAAGTAAGATAATATATCAAGGTAGCTACATGGAAATTGAATTTCCAGAGATTCGTAAACATAGATTTACTAAAGATTTTTCATGGGGCTTCTATTGCACTGAAATTCAAGAACAAGCAGAAAAATGGTCTAGTAAATTTAATACCCCAATAGTTAGCGTTTATGAACTTAAAGATATTGAGTCTTTAAATATAAAGAAGTTTGATGATTACGCAGATGAGTGGTTAAAGTTCGTTGTGAACTGTCGTAGTGGTAGAACCCATAGATATGATGTAGTAATTGGTCCAATGGCTGATGATACAATATATGACTATATAGAAGCATACACACAAGGACAAATGAATAAACAGAAGTTTTTTGAGGAAATGAAGTTCAAATATCCTACTCATCAAATAAGTTTTCATACTATTAAAGCACTGGATCATATTAATTTTATTGAAAGCTATCAAGTTTAATATATAACAGCTAAAAACCTAGTTGCAGCTAGGTTCTTTTAATGCTCTCCCCATTTGATTATATTTTTTACCGTATATCTACTCCAAATCCTTATCATATAGTTCTCTATTTAGCAATTTGTTCATCTGTAATTAGCTCCTGCATTTGTATATTAAAATCAGAATTATTATAATCAGTTACAATAGCAGGTATGAATTCTATATCTAGTATTTTAGCTGCAAAATATCTTTGGATTCCCATTACCAAAGCATATTTATCCTCGGAAATCTTTTTAATAACAATAGGCTTATCTACTTTATCAGTTTCACTATATTCTTTTAATTTTCCATTGAAATTCATTTGATAACAATTTAGGTGTATTTCTTCTTGCAATATTATATTATTTGTTGGTATGTATCCAACCCTATCATTTAATTTTTCAAACCAAGACATATCTGTAAGCTTATTCTCAATTTCATGCATTTTTTTAGTCTCTTTTCTTGCATTTCTTTTAGATACACACCAAGGTAATTTAGATTTTGATTTATCTAATTTCATTTCTGGAACTTTAATAACTTCTGATGAATTAATTAAATCTGCTATATTTGAAAAATCTTTAATGGTGGTTTTATAAAATGTTTGTAGCTTCATGTTATTTATTTTAAGCATATTATAAGCCACTTTATCTACTATCTTATGAATATCATCTTCTTTTTGAGTAACCTTTGTAGATATGACATTTTCCTCACCAAAATGTTTAATAAGTAGCATAAGTTTGTACCATAACCTAGGACCTGTCTTTATCACTCTCCCCCTTGGACCATTAATCCAATCATTATTATTCCATTCTTTATACAGTTTCTCATTTATAAACTCAACAAGAAATATTAAATCACTTCTTACCTCTATTAAACAATCTTCTTGATTAATTGCATTATATTCTTTTATATATTCTAATCCATGAATGACGCTATTAATTTCAGCCTCTTCAGAGTTCTTACCTTTACCTGTTCTATATATCAGAGTCTTATCATAAATATTTGATTTATCATAAATTATTGCAGCATTAGCCTGTGTTTTATTTTTAAAAGAGCCATCTGTACATAAAACTATTTCCTTCATTTAATTAACCTCTTTCTTACAATGATTCTACTTTAATAATTACCAATACGTCATTTCATCATTATACTAATAAATTAAACAGAATTAAAGCATTGATACAAAACAACCAAAAATCTATTATATTATGACATGATACTGATTTCAAAAGTATTAATAATCATATCTATATTAATATTTAGAGCTGCACCAACTGCTGAAACAATATAAAAAAAGTGGCTATGCCACGCTCCCTTCGGGAAAATTATTTTGCAAGCTAAATTTAAAAGCATGGAATACTAAAA